>DASSOO010000056.1:0-5196 GCA_035700455.1 Gammaproteobacteria bacterium | reverse complement strand
GGTCGCATGGTTTCGGGGGTGGAGCGTCGCATCGTGTCCGGACGTCCAGCACGACTGGAGTTCCTGCATATCGCATATCCAAGTTCCGCGGGCGGGGGTAACTTCAGCATTGCGTACAGGTTGGTGAGGTGAAGCCGGAACAGGCAGTCGAAATCGTTTGCAGACTGCGTCGGATTGTCGTCTCCAAGCCACCACAGCCAGTCGGAGCCTTCCAGTGCTGCCAACTGGTGCTCCGCGGTGACACGTTCGCCTTCCGTCAGCCGGCTGCTTGCCAGCGCCAGATCGAAGCTGTGTTTGGCCGCGGCCAGCAGCTCCCAGGCGCGGTTTTTTGCGGGTGAGCCGATCCAGGTCGAAAGCGTACCGTAGACCCAGCTTCCCGCAACGATACCGGGAAGCGGTCGCGTCCGCGTCGCCTGCGACTCCAGAAGCGCATTGAATGTCGTGGTCTGAATGTCCCCGTCCTGCTCGAGTTGCGCATAGAGTTCGTCCAGAAAGTAGAATCCGTTGTAGGCGTAATATTCCCAGGCGTTTTCGCCGTCGAGTACTATGCTTACCACCGGACGCTCGCCGTCCGGCAGGCGTCGTGCGATTGCGCGAAGTTCACCCATGAAATGGAGGGCGGCATCCTTGCCGTCCCATTTCGAATATTCGAAACCGATCAGGTCCGAGAGCCGATCGTCGCGAAAAAAGCAGACGAGGTTGCCGGGGCTGCTCGCGTGATAGGGGCGATACAGGTAGTCGTCCCGCGGCGGAAGCCCGGTGCCGGGCCGCGCGCCACGCAGGCTGTGCGCGAGCACCGCTTCGCCGGCTGCGGCCCAGCGCAACGGCTGTGCCGCCAGGATTTCGAGAAACGCATCCGATACCGCGCCTTCCGCCGGCCACATGCCAGCGGGAGGCATGTCAAAGCGCGCCGCATGGGAACGCAGCGCAGACGTAACGTGCGCCAGTACCCGCTGGCGGCCGCCGGGATAGGAGTCGATACGCGGCAGCGTAATTCCGGGTTCCGCCTCGCGTGCGGCACCGGGAGCGATCAACAGTGGCGCCAGCGGATGGAAATGGGGTGAGGCGGACAGCTCGACCTGGCCGCGCTCGGTGAGCCGGCGGTAACGTGCGACAAGTCCGCCCACCAGCGCGCCGGCAAGTTCGAAAATCTGCCGCCGGTCGGCATATGAAAAACCTTCACCCCGGGCCAGCAGGTGCGCGATCCACTCATGCTCGCGACGCACGCTCTCGCCCGTCCACGCCAAGTGGTACCAGACCAGCGCGTCGGCGAAAGCGTCGCCCGAGAGATAGGCCAGTCCATTCGCATCCGGCTCACCGGCGAGGCGGAACAGGTCGCGCAGACGGCGGTAATGCGGGTAAGGAGCGACCAGGTGATCGTGATCGGAACGAAAGCAGTGCTCGAACACGCGTTCCCGGTCCTTCTGCGCCAGCCCGGACAAGTCCTCCGTCGTGAGCAGCCGCAGCAGCGGATCACGTAGCGGGCCGCCCGCGAACTGGGCGGCGTAGTCTTCGATCTGGTCGAGCAGAACAGGCGAGAAATTGACCACCGCGTGCATGCCGGGATGGTGTTCCAGATGCGCCGCCATGTCGGCGTAGTCCTTGATCGCGTGCAGATAGACCCAGGATTGTGTGAATTCGCCGCTTGCGAGATTACGGTATTCAGGCTGATGCATGTGCCATGCCAATACCAGATCGAGCCGCGGCATTCGGGACATTTGCGAAACCCTATGCGGTGCGCGATACGCCGTAGGCCTTGGCGTGGTGTACGAGCCGCGGTACATGAGAGCTAGCCTGCCCGAGCATTTCGGCCGTGACAAGCGTGATCCCGCGCGGCGTGACGTAAAAACGGCGCCGGTCGATTTCGAGGTCGACGCCAATCTTCATGCCGGAGGGGATTCGGCAATGCTTGTCGATCACCGCCTGGCGTAGCACCACTCCTTCTCCCACCTTTACGTGCGGCAGCACCACGGAATCCTCGATCACCGCGTGCTCGTGCACGCAGACATGGGAGAACAGCACGGAGCGGCGCACCGCAGCGCCGCTGACCACGCAGCCGCCGGCGACCATTGAATCAATCGCCATGCCGCGCCGATCGTCGTCATCGAACACGAATTTCGCGGGGGGCGCCTGCACCTGGTGAGTCCAAATCGGCCAGCTTTCGTCGTAGAGATCGAGTTCGGGCGTGACTCGCACCAGATCGATGTTCGCCTCCCAGTACGCATCCACCGTACCCACGTCGCGCCAGTAGGGAGCTCCATTCGCCATGTTGACGCAACTGTCGTGGAACGAATGCGCGAACACCGGTGTGGCGTGGATCAGGCTCGGAATAAGATCCTTGCCGAAATCGTGGCTGGAGTCGGGGTCACGTGCATCACGCACGAGGGCATCATAGAGAAACCCCGCATTGAAGATATAGATGCCCATGCTCGCCAGCGCACGTGACGGATCGCCCGGAAGTGGCACGGGCGACCGCGGTTTTTCCTGGAACGCAGTCACCCGGCGCTCATTGTCGATTGCCATCACGCCGAAGCTCGATGCGGCCGTGAGCGGCACCTCGACGCAGCCGACCGTGAGTTGAGCACCGCGCGAGACGTGCTCGGCAAGCATGCGTCCATAGTCCATCTTGTAGACATGATCTCCCGCGAGTATCAGCACATACCGCGGCTCATGCATGCGCAGGATGTCGAGGTTCTGGAATACCGCGTCGGCGGTGCCCGCGTACCACTCACCGTGAATGCGCTGCTGTGCAGGCAGCAGCTCGACGAATTCATGAAAGCGCCCGTCGAGAAAGCTCCAGCTGCGCTGGATATGGCGGATCAGGCTCTGCGCCTTGTACTGGGTGGCGACGCCGATGCGGCGAATGCCGGAGTTGACGCAATTCGACAGCGGGAAGTCGATGATGCGGAACTTGCCGCCAAACGGCACCGCGGGCTTGGCACGCCAGGCAGTGAGATGCTGCAGGCGCAGCCCGCGCCCGCCTGCCAGGATCAATGCGAACGTGTCTTTCGTGAGATGTGCAGCGTCGGCACAGACGCCCGGCCGAACCGGTGCGGCGGTGTTTTCGGAATGGTTGGATTCCATGGATCGCCTGATAAAAATGAATGTCTGCAGTCGCGCATGACGAACGATTACGGACGGCACACTTTCGCTGCGTTCCGTATGCCAAGCCTGTAGGCAAGTCTACGGCGCGTACCCGGCTGCAGTTTGATATGTGTCAAACCACATGCACGGCCGACAGCCAGAGACAGCCGCGCTGGTCCTACCGCACTGCCGCTACGGCCTGGCGGTAGATTTCGACGTAACGTTGCGCGGCACCTGACCAGCTGAAGTCGCGTGTCATGCCGGTACGCTGCAATGTGCGCCACACCGCCGGATCGCGGTAGCGCGCCGCCGCGCGCCGCGCCGCCGTGACGAGGTCGGCCGGCGCGGCTCGTTCGAATACAAACCCCGTTGGTTCGCCAGCCAGCTCCGGTGTGTCCACATCGACGACGGTATCGGCGAGCCCGCCGACGCGGCGCACGATCGGTATGGTGCCGTAGCGCATCGCATACATTTGGGTAAGACCGCAAGGTTCGAAGCGCGACGGCATGAGCAGCATGTCGGCGCCGGCGATGATGCGGTGCGCGGCGGCTTCATCAAAGCCGATACGCACTCCGATGCGACCCGGATACGCCGCCGCGAGATCGCTCAGCGCTTTCTCGATCGGGCGCTCCCCGGTACCCAGTACGATGAGCTGCAGACCTGCGCTCAGCAGCTCGGCAGCGGCCGCTACCACGAGGTCGACGCCTTTTTGCTCAGTGAGACGACTGACGATGCCTGCGATCGGTACGTCGCCGCGTTCGTGCAACCCGAACGCGCGCTGCAGCGCGCGCTTGCAATCACGCTTGCCAGCGAGTTCGTCCGGCCCGAAACCGTTGACGAGCGTGCCGTCGCATCGCGGGTCCCATAGCGTCATATCGATGCCATTGAGTATGCCATCGAGCACTTGCTCGCGCCTGCGCAGCAAACCGTCAAGCCCGCAGCCGAACTCGGGTGTGCAAATCTCGCTGGCGTAGGCGGGGCTTACGGCGGTGATACGGTCGCAGAACTGCAACCCTGCTTTCATGAATGATACGTGCCCCCAGAACTCGACGCCTTCGGGCGCGAAAAAACCGGCCGGCAAAGCGAGGTCGCGAAACACCGCTGCCGGGAACAAGCCTGGAAACGATAAATTGTGGATCGTCATCACACTTGCCGCCGTACGCGCCCCGCGTGCCGCGAGATACGCGGGCATCAAGCCGGCGTGCCAGTCGTGCCCATGCGCAACGTCGGCACACCATGCGCGGTCGATCTCGCCCTCGGCAAGTGCTGCGGCGACGGCGCCGAACAGCGCAAAGCGCAGATGGTTGTCGGGCCAGTCATGGCCGTTGGGGTCAGCGTACGGGTTGCCGGCGCGCTGATACAGATCCGGCGCGTCAACAAGGTAGGCGGGCACGTCCGAACCAGGCACCTGGGCCGCAAGCACGCGCGCTGTGTGGGTGCCGAAGCATGGTGGCAGCGCTGCGACCGGCTTTGCCGCGGGCATGCCGGCACGGATCGCGGGCAGGGCCGGCAATAGCAGCCGAACGTCAATACCGTGCGCGCGCAGCGCCGCAGGCAGCGCCGCGCTTACGTCACCGAGCCCGCCAGTCTTGACGAACGGATGAAGTTCAGCAGCAATGAACAGCACGCGCATCACGGCTCACATCGTCCTTTGCCAATGGTATGGTCGCATGGTGATTTCGACTGGAACTCCCGGCACCTGCGCCCAGCGATCCAGGACGGCCGCCGGGAGGTTCCGTGGCGGACCGTTTTTCACACTTTGTGGGTGGTACTCGGTATTGCATAATCGCCGCCGGCAGGCGCTACCTGACGACGGCCGAAACGGTGGCGAATGCGGTGCATGTGCCGTGCGAACTGATGCTGGACCGTCAGGCTGGGAAGGTCATTGCGTACTGCAAGGTCCCGCTGACGGTCTACTACCCCTTCCAACGAGCTTTCGTTCTTTCGATGCCGGAGCGTCCGCCTGCCACGTACTGGCAGGCGGACGCTCCGGATCCTTGCTACCGCGACGCGGATGCCGTATTCAATGCACCTCGATCTTGTGGCGCCGTTCGATCTTTGGCAACTTGAGTTCGAGCACCCCGTCCTTGAGTGTCGCGTCCGCCTTGCCTT
>DASSOO010000055.1:0-7295 GCA_035700455.1 Gammaproteobacteria bacterium | reverse complement strand
GGCGAACGAAACCGGCGCCCGCTTTTCGCCGGACGGTCGCTGGATTGCCTACATGACCGATGTGTCGGGCCGCGCGCCCGACGATTACCAGATTTTCCTGCGCACGTTTCCGGACAGCGGCCGCGCCTGGCCGGTATCTGTCGGCAGCGGCGAGAATCCGGTGTGGGCGCCGGACGGCCGCACGATCTATTATCAGCAAGGCGGCTGGATCATGGCCGTTGCGCTGCAACTGACGGTCGACACGCCGGGCATCGGCGAGCCGCGACGGCTGTTCCAGTCGAATCGACTGCTGCTCAAGGGCATAGCCCCCGACGGCAAGCACCTGCTGATGATCGACAGCGGCGCGACAAAGCGGACGCCGCGGCAACTGCTGGTCGAGGTACGCGGATGAACCGCGACGAACCTTACGAATTGTATTACTGGCCCGGCATCCAGGGGCGCGGCGAATTTGTGCGCCTCGCGCTCGAAGAAGCCGGCGTCGAATACATCGACATCGCCAAGGATCCCGGCGGCGAAGAAGTCGCGGCGCAAAAGCTGATGCGTGCAATGAACGACGCCAGTCTCGTCACGCCGCCATTCGCGCCGCCGTTTCTCAAGTCAGGCGATTTATGGATAGCGCAGACGGCCGAAATCCTGTTCTACCTCGGTTCGCGCCACGGTCTCGCGCCTGCGGACGAAGCGGGCCGGCTGTGGGATCACCAGTTGCAATTAACGATTGCGGACTGGGTGGTAGAAATCCACGACACACATCACCCGCTTGGCGGCGCGTTTTACTACGACGAGCAGAAAAGCGAGTCCCGCAAGCGCAGCAAGCTGTTTTGCGAGCAGCGCATCCCGAAGTACATGGGCTATTTCGAGAACGTGCTCGTGCGCAATCCAGCAGGCAATCGCTATCTCGTGCGCAACGCGCTGACCTGCGCCGACCTCTCACTGTTCCAGGTAATCGAGGGGTTGCAATACGCGTTTCCGAAGGCGATGAAGAAACACGCGGACAATTTTCCGAATGTCATGGCGCTGCACGGGCGCGTGCGTAACCGCGAGCGCATTGCCGCCTACCTTGCATCGGATCGCCGCCTGCCGTTCAACGAAGACGGCATTTTCAGACATTATCCGGAACTCGACGGATAGCCGGGCGACGCTCAGAAATAAAAGAGCATGGCGATCCCGAGCCCGGCATAGATCGCCGTCACGGCCCAGAAGTGCACCGGCGACTCGGACCGGCAGACCGTGCGCATGCGGACACCCGATCTCGAATGAACTTCGCCGGTTGCCGCCGCGTAAAGAGCGTAGCCGAGGACACCGATACCCGCCAACTTGAGCATGGAGCTACGGTTGCTGCTGCGAATGCCCCGGCCTGCGTCGCCGGATCACGGCTGCCAACTGCGCTGCGACGATCGCCGGCAGCGAAAGAACGGCAAACACGACCAGGCCGAGGGGCAGCAGGTTACCGCCGCCTCCGGTAAGCAACAGAACGCCCGCCTGCGCGAACACCGCCGCCAGACCCCAGCGCCACGGGCGCTCCGGCAGGCGATATGCGACTGCCGCCGCGAGTGCAATCGTGAGCGGGTAGGCCGCCTTCCAGTAAAGCGCAGCGTCCCAGGCTTCTTTTCGTCCGTCGATCGCCGCGGCCGCCACCCATAACAGCGCGCCGCCGCCGATTGCGGCAGCGTAGGCCATTGTCGCCGGTTTCATCGGGCACCCCCTGTATAGTGCCGGCTGAGTTTAACCTAAAAGGTAACTGCAACGGGTCGCATCCCCGGCTCAACGAGCCGAAGCAAACGCGGCGCCGGCTTGTCTTTCCGAGGCTGCATGTATACATTGTATACATGAAAATCGTCCCCACTGCTGAAAAGATCGCGGCCGCCACGCGCCACCTGTTGGCGACGGAGGGCCCGGAGGCGGTGAGTATGCGCCGGGTGGCGAATGCCGTCGGCATTACGCCCATGGCAATTTACCGCCATTACCCGAACCGCCAGGCGCTCCTGGACGCTGTTGCGGACAACGGCTTCGAGGAATTGACGGCAGTATTGAAGCGGCGGCGCTTCAGCGGCGACCTGGCAACACGTTTCGTAAAAATGGCGGATGTATATCTGGACTACGCGCTTGAAAACCCGCGGCTCTTCGAACTGATGTTCCTCGCCAAGCGCGAAAGGGCGCGCCGGTTTCCTCAAGACTTCAAAGCGGGCCATTCGCCTACCGCAAGCCTTATGGCGGCGTTAGTGAAAGAAGGCATGGAGAGCGGGCACTTCCGCCATGACGACCCTTGGGAAATCGTTTTCGAGGCCGGCGCGCTGCTGCAGGGTCTCATCATGCTGTACCTAGGCGGGCGCATCGACATGACGCCCGCGGGATTTCGGGCGCTGTATCGACGATCCACCAGGAGATATTTTCACGGCCTTCGCAGTTGATTACCGGCGCGCTCGCTTTGCGTGTGCAGCCATGTTGAAGATCGCGCTTCGATGCCGATAAGCGTAAGCGCCGGGTCGGGTAATCAGTCCGTGAGCAAGCCATTCACCTCGGTCAGTTCATCATCCGTCAACCGCCACTGGGCCGCGTTCGCGTTTTGTTCGATCTGTTCCGGCCTGGTCGCCCCGGCGATGACGCTGCCGACTTCGGGGTGCGCGAGCAGCCACGCGAACGCGAGTTCCAGCAGGCTGCAACCGTGCGTTTCGCACCATGCACTCAGTTTCTCGACGATATTCCAGTTCGCTTCGGTCATGTACCGATTGCCGAGACTTTCCATGCGCGCAAAGCGCGTGCCTTCGGGCGCCGTTCGATCGCGCTCGTATTTGCCGGTGAGCAGGCCGCTCGCGAGCGGAAAGTACGGCACCATGCCCAGGCCGTAGGCCGCCAGTGCCGGTAGCAGTTCGCGTTCTGCTGTGCGTTCGACGAGGCTGTATTCGTTCTGCGCGCAAATAAACCGGTTGATACCGAGTTCGCGTGCGATCCATTCGGCCTCGACGACCTGCCACGCGGCAAGGTTTGATGAGCCGGCGTAGCGGATCTTGCCTTGATGAATGAGATCGTCGAGCGCGCGCAGTGTCTCGTCCACCGGCGTCTGCGGATCGGGCCAGTGGATGTAGTAAAGATCGATCCAGTCGGTCTTCAGGCGTTTGAGGCTGTCCTCGACCGCCAGCATGATATAGCGTCGCGAGGCGCCCTTGCGGCCGGTCGCCTCGTCCATTGTCGAACCGACCTTGGTCGCGAGCACGATGTCTTTGCGGCTGTCGCCGAGGATGCGGCCGAGAAAGCTTTCCGAGCCGCCTTTGTCGCCGTAGACATCCGCCGTATCGAAGAAGTTGATGCCATGGTCCAGCGCCGTGTGCACGACCTTGCGCGAAGTGTCGAAGTCGGTGCGACCTCCGAAGTTGTTGCAGCCGAGGCCGAGCTCGGATACGTGCAGTCCGGATCTGCCGAGCGCACGGTGTCTCATCCTTTTATTCCTGTAAATTCAGTTCCCAGGTTTCGCCGATCAGGCCCTCCCCGAACAGGTCATGCGCTTCGCTCGCGACGAGTTCGAAACCGGCACGTTCGTACAGGCGGCGGGCATCGTGGAGAACGCTGTTGGTCCATAGCTCAAGCTTGCGGTAACCGGCGTGGCGCGCAAAGGCGATGCATTCGTCGATGAGGCGCGTGCCGAGCCCGGAGCCGCGCGCCGACGGCTCCACCAGCAACAGCCGCAGCTTACCGACCGCATTGTCTTTCTTCGCAAGCATGATGCAGCCGAGAATTGCGCCGTCGCGCTCGGCTATCCATACGCGTTCGCGTTGTGCATCGAAGTGTTGCACAAAATGGGCGGCGACTTCCGCGACCAGCGCCTCGAAGCGCCAGTCCCAGCCGTACTCCTGCGCGTACAGCACACCGTGTCGATGCACAATCCAGCCGAGGTCGCCCGGGCCCGGACCACGCAGCGTCATGTCGCTCTGCATCTGCCGTCGATCACCCATAAATGGCTTCCGCAAGTCAAAAGCTCTACTGTCCGGCGATGGCGGCGCAACGTCAACCTCCGGCTGCTGAACTTTCGCGGGCAGCAGGTGTCTCCATAAGCTGATTGCGGCCGCTATTGCCTCCGGTGACAGTCGCTGCCATCATCCAGCTTCCAAATTGAACCAGCGGTTGCGGCGCCAGCAGGTTGTTGAAAAGCGGCTTCGGTTCGCTTTTCAGCATAAGGGTCCGGTGCTACCGGACTCGTCCCCGCTGAATCAAGCACTTAGGTCCTTGATTCGCTCAAGCAGGCTGCTTTTCAACAGCCTGCCGGCGTCCCGGCCCGAGGGAGTTATCGTGAAACAACTAGCACTGCTCACACTTGCAGTCTTCGTATTTGCTTCGCCGGCCTTTGGCGCCGACAAGAGCGACGCGAGCCAGGCCAAGCAGAAGGCGCCGACCGAAAAGCAGTCGGTGACGCACGGCACCGTCACGGTCGAAGGCCACCGTGTCCGCTATAAGGCCGTTGCCGGCATCCTGGTTCTGAAGAACAACGACGAGAAGCCGACCGCGACCATGTCCTACACCGCCTATTTCAAGGACGGCGTGGACGACGAATCCAAGCGGCCGATCACCTTCATGTATAACGGCGGCCCCGGGTCCTCGACGATGTGGCTGCACATGGGCTCGTTCGGCCCGGTGCGCGTCGCCGGTGTCGACGCAGGTGAGCGGGCGAGCGCGCCGTACAAGCTCGTCAACAACGACTACAGCCTGCTCGACGTGAGCGACGTGGTCTTCATCGACATGCCAAGCACCGGCTTCGGCCGCATCATCGGCAAGGATGAAGGCGGCGCAGGACAGGCTAAGGACTTTTTCGGCATCGACCAGGACGCGAGCGCATTCGCGCAGTTCATCACCGAGTTTCTGTCGAAATACCAGCGCTGGAACTCGCCGAAGTACCTGTTCGGCGAGAGCTACGGTACGACCCGCTCGGCGGTCCTCTCCGACTATCTGCAAAGCCGCGACAACGTCGGCCTGAACGGCGTTGTGCTGCTGTCGACGATCCTGAGCTTCGACGTCAGCGACGTCGACGGCCCCGAGCGCAATCCCGGCAGCGACCTGCCGTACGCACTGGCGCTGCCGACCTACGCGGCGACCGCGTGGTATCACCACAAGCTGCCCAATGCGCCGAAGGAGCTCGAGCCGTTCCTGAAGCAGGTCGAGCAGTTCGCGATGAGCGATTACATCCGTGCGCTCAATGCCGGCTCGACGCTGGATGACGCGACGCGCAAGGCGGTGGTCGCCAAGCTGCACCAGTACACCGGCCTGCCGGAAAGCTACATCGAAAAGGCGAACCTGCGCATCAACGGCGGTGAGTTCACCAAGGAACTGTTGGGCGACACCGACCGCACGGCGGGCCGCCTCGATACCCGTTACGAAGGCCCGACAATGGATCCGCTCAGCCAGGGTGCCGAGTACGATCCGCAGTCGGCGGCAATCAGCCAGGCCTATGTCGCGCTGTTCAACCACTACATGCGCAGCACGCTGAAGTTCGGCAAGGACATGCACTACCGGCCGAATAACTACCGCGGTATCTATAGCGGCAGCGGCTGGGACATGAAACATCAGGCCCCGGGCACCGGCTATCCGCAGGACATCCCGAACGTGATGCCGGACCTTGCGCATGCGATGAAGTACAACCCGCAGTTGAAGGTGCTGTTGACCGGCGGTTATTTCGACCTGGCGACGCCGTTCTACGCGGCGATTTACACCATGCACCATCTGCCGATCGAAAAGCGGCTGCATAAGAACATCGATATCGACTTCCTGCAGTCGGGTCACATGGTGTACGTGCACACGCAGGCGCTGAAGAAGCTGCATGACCGCGTCGCGAAGTTTATCAAGTCGACGACTTCGGCCGAATAAGCACAGCGCGCAACAAAAAAGGGGGCTTCGGCCCCCTTTTTTCTTTTGCGGCTTTGTCAGCCGCCCGCCATCGCCTCCAGCTCGGCCCAGCGTTCGACCGATCGCTCCAGTGCCGCGCGCACCTCGGCGAGTTCGTCGAGTACCGGTTGCACCTGCTCGTAGGGCTGGCGGTAGAAGTCAGGATCTTCGGCCTGCGCCTGCAACGCCGCCGCCTTTTGTTCCAGCGCCTCGATTTCGTCCGGCAGGCGTTCAAGTTCCAGCTTGTACTTGTAGCTGAGCTTGCCGCTCGATTGCGGCTTTGGCGGCTTCGCCGCGGTGGTATCCGCATCGCGCGCGGGCGGCGTTTCGCGTTCTTCGAGCTGCCGGCCGCGCCGCAGCCAGTCGCTGTAACCGCCCGCGTAACGCTTGAGGACGCCGCCGGCCTCGAACACCAGCACGCTGCCGACAACGTTGTCGAGAAATGCGCGGTCGTGGCTGACGACGATCAGCGTGCCGCTGTAATCGACGAGCCGGTCTTCGAGCACTTCGAGCGTTTCGATGTCGAGGTCATTGGTCGGTTCGTCGAGCACCAGCAGGTTGCTCGGCTGCGTAAACAGCCGCGCGAGAATGACGCGGTTGCATTCGCCGCCGGACAGCGCGCCGACTTTCGTCATCGCCTGCTTGGCGCTGAACAGGAAGCCGCGCAGATAGCCGACGACGTGGCGGTCCTTGCCGTTGACGCGGATATAGTCGCGGCCGTCGCCGACGATTTCGGCGACAGTTTTGTCCGGATCGAGCGCGCGCCGCAACTGGTCGAAGTAGGCGATTTCGAGCCCGGTGCCCAGCTTGACGGTACCGGAATTCGGTGTCAGTTGCCCGAGCATGATGCGCAACAGCGTGCTCTTGCCGACGCCGTTGTTGCCAACGAGGCCGATGCGCTCGCCCCGCAGAATCGTCAGCGACAGGCCGCTGAACAGATTGAGGTTCAGCGGGTCGCCGCCGTAGCCGTGGCCGATATTCTTCAGCTCGATAACCTTGCGCCCCGAGCTGTCCGCTTCTTCGATGCTGATGCGCGCCTTGTGCTCCGGCTTGAGCCGCTGCGCCGCCTGCTCGCGCATCGTCTCGAGCGCGCGCACGCGGCCCTCGTTGCGCGTGCGGCGCGCCTTGATGCCCTGGCGAATCCAGGCCTCTTCCTCGGCGAGTTGCTTGTCGAACAACGCGTTCGCGCGCGCTTCGGTTTCCAGCGCTTCCGCCTTGCGACGCAGGAAATTGTCATAGTCGCCGGGCCAACTGGTGAGTCGCGTGCGGTCGATCTCGACGATGCGCGTCGCGAGGCGGCGCAGGAAGGCGCGGTCGTGGGTCACGAACAGCACGCTCCCGGCAAAGTTGCGTATGCGGTTCTCCAGCCACTCGATCGTGCCGAGGTCGAGGTGATTGGTCGGTTCGTCGAGCAGCAGCAGTTCGGG
>DASSOO010000054.1:0-10616 GCA_035700455.1 Gammaproteobacteria bacterium | reverse complement strand
CCGCACAGCCGAGGTTCGTGGTCAGTGGTCAGTGGTTCGTGGGAAAAGCAAAATGCCATGGCGCTCACCGCAGCTTACAGATTTTGATAATTCGGGCCGGAGCCGCCCTCCGGTACGACCCACTCAATGATCTCATACGGGTCCTTGATGTCGCAGGCCTTGCAGTGGACGCAGTTGGCGGCGTTGATCTGCAGGCGTTTGGCGCCGTTTTCCTCGACCATCTCGTAGACATGCGCCGGGCAAAAGCGCGTGCAGGGATTGCCGTACTCCTCGGCGCATCGCGTGGCACAGATTTCCGGCTGGAGAATGTGCAGGTGCGCCGGCTGGTTTTCATCGTGCGAGGTTGCCGCGAAGTACACCGACGAAAGCCGGTCGCGCGGCGGCAGCGTGCGCTCCACGTATTCCGGCTCCGCCGCTGACAGTTCGTCGAGCTTCCGCATGGCCGACCAGTCGGCGTGGTTCTTCAATGTCCACGGCGTTTTGCCGGCTGCGACCGTTTCGAGCGCCGCATTCGCAAGTCCGAGCCACAGTCCGCCCTTGAAGCCGGGGCGGATATTTCGTACGCGACGCAGTTCGGAAGCGATCGTCGAACTACGCAGCCGTGCGTCGAAGCCGTCGCTCGCACCCGTTTCGGCGATGTGTTCGGCTGCGAGCATGCCGGAATGGATCGCCGTGTGCGTGCCCTTGATCTTGGGGACGTTCAGCGTGCCGGCCGCATCGCCGATAAGCAGTGCGCCGGGCATGTCGAGCTTTGGCAGCGACTGCCAGCCGCCTTCGATCAGGCTGCGATCGCCCGCAGACACGATTTCGCCGCCCTCAAGCAGCGGTCGGATGCTCGGATGATGCTTGAACTGCTGAAACGCCTCGAACGGCCGGAAGTTCGGATTCTCGTAGTCGAGTCCGACAACGAAGCCAACGTATACGCGGTCGCCGTCGAGATGATAGAGAAAACTGCCGCCGTAGGTTTTCGAATTGAGCGGCCAACCCACGGTGTGCTGCACGAGCCCCTGCTGCACGCGCCCTGGGGGCAGTTGCCACAGCTCCTTCAAGCCGAGGCCGTAGGTTTGCGGCGAATGGCCGTCGTCGAGTTTGAAACGCTTGATGAGCTGCTTCGTAATGCTGCCGCGGCAGCCTTCGGCGAGAACCGTCACGCCGGCGCGAATGTCGACGCCCGGCGCAAAGTTCGGTCCCGGCGTGCCGTCCTTCTGCACGCCCATGTCCTGGCAACGGACGCCGACAACGCGCTCGTTTTCGATCAGCGCTTCGGCGGCAGGAAAACCGGGGAACACGTCGACGCCGAGCGCCTCGGCCTGCGCCGCCATCCACGCGCACAGGCTGCCGAGCGAAATGATGAAGTTGCCGCGATTGTGCATCTGCGGCGGCGTCGGCAGCCGAAAGCGGCGCGTGCGCGTCAGCAGTACGAACTCGTCGCGCTCCGCGCGGATGCAGACCGCGGGCGGATGGTCGCGCCACGTCGGCAGGAGTTCATCGAGCGGCCCCGGTTCCATCACACAGCCGGACAGAATGTGCGAACCCACCTCGGCGCCCTTTTCGAGGACACAGACGGTCTTGTCCTTGTGGAGCTGCTTCAGCCGGATCGCCGCCGCCAGCCCGGCCGGGCCGGCGCCGACGATGACGACGTCGTACTCCATGGTGTCGCGTTCGATCATGATCGGCTGGTCAGTGGTATGCGGTCAGCGGTCAGCGGCCGAAGCGAGGATTGCGAGCCAAGCTGAACTTCTTACCACTAACCACTTACGTACCTTATGTTACTTCGGCTGCATCCGGATCGCGCCGTCGAGACGGATCACCTCGCCGTTGAGCATCGTGTTCTCGCAAATGTGCGCGACCAGCGCGGCGTATTCGTCGGGCCGGCCGAGACGCGACGGGAACGGTACCTGCTTGCCGAGCGATTCTTTTACGTCCTCCGGCATTTGCGCAACCATCGGCGTCTCGAATGTGCCGGGAGCAATCGTCATCACGCGCACGCCGAAGCGGGCAAACTCGCGCGCCAGCGGCAGCGTCATCGCGGCAACGCCGCCCTTGGAAGCCGAATAAGCAGCCTGGCCGATCTGACCTTCGAATGCGGCGACCGAAGCGGTGCCGACGATCAGGCCGCGTTCGCCGCCATCATCCGGCTCGTTTTCCTGCATGGATTCCGCAGCGGCCTTGGCCAGGTTAAACGTGCCGAGCAGGTTGACGGTCAGTACCTTGGCGAAAAAGTCGCTCGGCATCGGGCCCTTGCGCCCGAGCACGCGTGCCGCGCCCAGGATGCCGGCGCAACTCACTGCCAGGCGAACCTGCCCAAAGGTTTCGCGGGCCTGTTTGACCGCAGCGTTCACGGCCGCTTCCGAGCCAATGTCCGTTTCGATGAAGATCGCATTGGCGCCCAGTTCGGTCGCGGCTTTTCGACCCTGTTCAGCATTGATGTCCAGCAATGCGGCGCGGCCGCCGCCGGCAACGACGCGGCGTGCCACCGCGAGACCCAGGCCCGAGGCGCCGCCGCTGACAACCGCTGCGATTCCGTCAAATTTCATCCACTGCTCCTTTCGCTTGCCTTCGATTCCGCACAAAGCCGCCATTGTACCCGATGGTTGCTCGCGGACCGAGCGCGGTTTATGTGAGATCGGTCGCGGCGACCACCCGGGGCTCTGCTATACTTCGAGCATGCTTTGATGGAACGAAGCACAACAACAAGGTGGACATCATGAGATACCTTCCCAAGCTCCTCGGCGGCCTTGCGCTCGGCGTCGTCACCCTGCTCGCCGCCTGCACCACGGAGCCTTACCAGGCTGCCACGCCGCTGCCGCAGCCGACACTGGTCGCCGCCCCGACGACGACCGCATGCAGTAACTGCGGTGTCATCACCACAATCCAGACGTTGTCGCCGACCGATTACCAAGTCACCGTGCGGCTGGACAACGGCTCCGTGCAGACAATCCAGTTGCCGGCGCAGCCTGCATTCCAGGTCGGTGACCGCGTCGAAATCATGTCGCAACCCGCAGGGTATGACTACTGACGCCGGAACGATAAAGCGGCTGGCATTCGCTGCCGCGCTCGCGACCACGGTCGCGCTGGCTGGTTGCGGTCACCAGAAGGAGGACTGGCAGCAGGCGCAGCAGCAGAACACAGTCGCCGCCTATCAGAACTTCGCCCAGAAATATCCGGACAGCGATGAGGCGAAGCAGGCCAGGCAGCGGATTGCGCAAATAAAGCAACAGCAACAGGAGCAGGCCGACTGGAGGAGCGCGCAGCAGGCAAACTCCATTGAGTCCTATCAACAGTTTCTGCAAAAACATCCCGACAGCTCGCATGCCGACCGCGCTCGCCAGAGCGTTGCGAATTTGCAGCGGCAGGCGGACTGGCAGAACATTCAGAACTCTAACGACGTCCAGACCTTGCAGGCATTCGCTGACAAGTATCCGGGCAGCCCGGAAGCAGCGCAGGCCCAGCAGCAAATCCAGCAACTGCAGGCGCAGGCGGAGCAGGCCCGCAAAGAGGCGCAGCAGCGGAAGCAACAGCAGGCCAAGCCGAAGGGTAACTATCAGGTGCAGCTTGCCGCGTTCACGGACCAGGCGGCGGCAGACAAGGCAATGAAAAACCTTCAGGGCCGCCTCAAGGACGTGCTCGGCAGCACGTCCCTCGAGGTCGAACCGCCGCCCCAGGGCAGCAACTATTATCGGCTCAAGACCGCACCGATGAGCAGGCAGGATGCGAACAATCTCTGCCAGTCGCTCAAAGACAACGGCCAGGACTGCCTGGTCGTCAAGCGTTAGGCTTGTGACGTTTTGAGATTCCGCTCGCGCTCGAATCGCTCCAGTGCGAGCCGAATCAGGCGGTCGATCAGTTCCGGGTAGGCGATGCCGGAAGCTTCCCAGAGCCGCGGGTACATGCTGATGCGCGTGAAACCGGGGATGGTGTTGATTTCGTTGACCAGCAAGTCGCCAGTATTGCGCAGGAAAAAATCTACCCGCCCCATTCCCTCGCAGCCGAGAGTCGTGAAGGTCTTTACCGCCAGTTCCTGAACCCGGCGAACGGCTTGGTCCGGCAGTCGCGCCGGAATCTCGAGCTTCGCCCCGTGTTCGTCGATGTACTTCGCTTCGTAAGAATAGAACTCATGCGAAGGAATGATCTCGCCGGGCAGTGACGCGGTCGGAGCCTCATTGCCCAGGACCGCGCACTCGATTTCCCGGCCGGTGATGAATTCCTCGATCAGAATCTTTGTGTCGTACGCCAGGGCATCCTCGACCGCGCGCTGATACGTCGCCGCGTCCTTTACCTTGGCAATACCGACCGACGATCCCAGGTTCGCCGGCTTGACGAACACCGGCGTGCCGAGTGCCGCGATGACCTCGGCATAGCCCGGGACAGTGTTGCGCCGGCACGCCGTAAAGCGTGCGACCGGAATGCCGGCGTCGCGCAGCAGCCGCTTGGTAACGTCCTTGTCCATGCCGGCTGCGGACGCCAGGACGCCTGCGCCGACGAACGGAATATCGGCTGATTTCAGCAGCCCCTGAACCGTTCCGTCCTCGCCGAACGGCCCGTGCAGGACCGGAAACATGACATCGATGCGAGTGCGTTCGCCGCCGTCGGAGCCGATCAGGCGGCCTTCGCTCCGCGGCGTCACCGCGACGGGTTCCGATTCGGGATTCAGCCGGGCGAACCTTGGATCGGCACTATCCAGCAACAGCCGCGACGACCGGCTCAGCAGCCAGCGGCCGGCCTTGTCGATGCCTATCAGCACCGGCTCGTATTTGTCGCGGTCGATGGCGTCGATGATGCTTTTGGCCGACAGCAGCGAAATTTCGTGCTCGGCGGATTTGCCGCCGAACAGGATGCCGACGCGTAGCTTTCCCATTCGGGCTCAGGCGGTATGGAAGCGTTCCGGCCGTTGCCGGTTGGCGGGTGGGATCGAGCCGATGCGGCTGGTGGTCGTGCGGTTGAGCTTGGCGTTGATGAAGTCGCCGGCATCGAGCAGCTTGAGAAAGTCGACGCCGGTTTCGATGCCCATGCCGTGCAGCATGTAGACAACATCTTCGGTGGCGACGTTGCCGGCCGAGCCTTTCGCGTACGGGCAGCCGCCAAGACCGGAGACGGATGCGTCCACAGTAGAAACGCCAAGCTCCAGGCAGGCAAGGATATTCGCCAGCGCCTGGCTGTAGGTGTTATGAAAATGCACCGCCAGCCGGTCGATCGACGTGCGTTTCGCGGCGGCTTCAAGCATATTCCGCGCGCGCGCCGGCGTCCCAACGCCAATGGTGTCGCCGAGTGAAATCTCGTAACAGCCAAGATCGTCGAGCATCGCGACGACGTCCGCCACCTGTGCAGGCGTGATCGGCCCCTCGTACGGGCAGCCGAGCACGCAGGAGATGTAGCCGCGCACGCGCATCTTGTGTTCGGCGGCGATTTTCACCACCGGCTTGAAGCGCTCGATCGACTCGGCGATCGACGCGTTGATGTTCTTGCGGTTGAAAGTTTCCGACGCCGCGGTAAACACCGAAATTTCGCGCACGCCGCAGGCAATCGCCCGCTCGATGCCCTTGACGTTCGGCACCAGGCACGGATACGCGACGCCTTCCACCTTGTCGATGCCGGCGTAAACTTCTTCCGCGTCGGCGAGCTGGGGAATCCATTCGGGGCTGACGAAGCTTGTCACCTCGATCGTGGCCAGCCCGCAGCGCGACAGGCGGTTGATGAAATCGATCTTGACGTCGGTCGCAACCGGCGTCTTCTCGTTTTGCAGGCCGTCGCGCGCGCCGACTTCAACCAGCTTGACGTGTTTCGGAAGTGCTGAGTTCATGATCAGTCATTGTCCGCGCCGGCGGCCTCGATTTCCACCAGCGGCGCCTCGGCCTCAACCATGTCGCCGGCCGCGCACAGCAGCCGCACGATAGTGCCGGCTGCGCCCGCGCGCAACGTGTATTCCATTTTCATGCCTTCGAGCACCAGCAGCGCCTGGCCCTGCTCCACGGCGTCGCCTTCGGCAACCTTCAGCGCGACGACCCGCCCGGGCATCGGGCTGACCGGACGCGTGTCCAGGTCGGCGCCTGCGGCACTGCCCGCCAATGGGTCGACCCAAATGAGATTCTGGCGCTCGTCGCCGACCACGACGCGAATGTCGCGTCCGCGCCCGAGAATCCAGGCTTGCGCCGCACGGCCGTTGACGGTGATGCTCCAGATTTCCTGCGTTTCCCGGTCCGCGCTGACTGTCCAGGCTTCGCCGGCTGCGCGCATTTCAAATTGTTCCGGCCGGCCGGCGAGCTGCAGCGCAATCGGCTCCGCGCCACGCAGCGTCAGCTTGACGCCGGCCGTTTCATTCAGCCGCCAGCCGTCGCGCCGCGCCCACGGCGAACCCGGATCGCCGGCCTGCGCGGCCGTCTGCTCGAGTTGTGCCAGTACCCAGGCCGACGCTGCCGCGAGCGTAGCGGGCGAGGGTGGTGTGGTGGCGCGCAGCGCATCGAGTTCGCGCTCGATGAAACCGGTGTCGAATTCGCCTGTCGTGAACTGAGGATGACGGGCGATGCCCTGCAGCAGGCGGAGATTCGTAATCAGCCCGAACACGGCGGTGCGGTTGAGTACCTGCCGCAGGCGCTCGATCGCCGCGGCGCGATCCCGATCCCACACGCTCAGCTTGGCAATCATCGGGTCGTAGTGGATGCCGATCGTGTCGCCGTCGCCGACGCCGGTGTCCACCCGAAAATGCCGGTCTTGTGCGGGATGCGCGAAGCGCTCGATCCGCCCGGTGGCAGGCAGGAATCCGCGTTCGACGTTTTCCGCGTACAGCCGCACCTCGATCGCATGACCGGTTTGCGCGATGTCGTCCTGTTCGAGCGGCAGAGGTTCGCCGGCCGCCACGCGCAACTGCCACTCGACGAGATCGAGGCCGGTCGTCATCTCGGTCACCGGATGCTCGACCTGCAGGCGCGTGTTCATTTCCATGAAGTAAAACTGCCGGTCGGCGCCGACGATGAACTCGACGGTGCCGGCATTGACGTAGTCGACTGCGCGCGCGGCGTCCACGGCGGCCTTCGCCATCGCGGCGCGCGTCGCGTCGTCGAGAAACGGCGACGGCGTTTCTTCGACGACTTTCTGGTAACGGCGCTGCAGCGTGCACTCGCGCTCGAACAGGTGTACCGCGTGGCCGTGGCGGTCGCCGAAGATCTGCATTTCGATGTGACGCGGCTCTTCGACGTATTTTTCCAGCAGCACTTCGTCGTCGCCGAACGAGCTTTTGGCCTCGCGCTTGGCGCCTGCCAGTTCCTCGGCGAAATCTGCCGCGGCGCGCACGATGCGCATGCCCTTGCCGCCGCCGCCGGCCGTCGGCTTGATCATCAGCGGCCACCCAATCTTTTCGGCCTGCTTCTGCAGGAACGCCGCGTCCTGCCGGTCGCCGTGGTAGCCCGGCACGACTGGCACGCCGGCCTTTTCCATGATCGCCTTGGCGTGACTCTTCGAGCCCATCGCTTCGATGGTCGCGGCATCGGGGCCGATGAACGTCAGTCCGGCCGCCTGCACCGCCGCGGCAAATGCCGCGTTCTCCGACAGGAACCCGTAACCGGGATGGATTGCCTCGGCGCCGCTGTCGCGCGCGGCGGCAATAATGCGTTCGCCATTCAGATACGATTCGGCCGCCGGCGCCTGTCCGATGTGCACTGCCTTGTCGGCCATCGAAACGTGGCGGGCGTGCGCATCAGCGTCGGAATATACCGCTACGGTTTCGATGCCGAGCCGCCGGCAGGTGTCGATGACGCGGCAGGCAATTTCGCCGCGGTTGGCGATGAGGATGCGCTTGAACATTACTTGCCCTTTACCCAGCGCGGCGGCCGCTTTTCGAGAAATGCCGCGAGTCCTTCCTGGCCTTCGGCTGATACGCGCAGGCGCGCGATCAGTTCCGCATTTGCCGCGTCGATCTGCGCCGCGTTCTCCATAGTCATGCCGGCCATGCGCAAGGCCAACTGCTTGGCTTCCCGTTGCGCGAACGCGCCGCCTTTCGC
Source organism: Gammaproteobacteria bacterium (assembly GCA_035700455.1). Lineage (GTDB taxonomy): Bacteria > Pseudomonadota > Gammaproteobacteria > Natronospirales > DASSBR01 > DASSBR01. Next base: position 2,622 of record DASSOO010000054.1, on the reverse strand, counting down.
GAGAAAGTGCAGGCTGCGATCGACGGCGTCGTCGAGTTCGCCGGCCGGGACGGCGCGGTGCAGCAGGCCGACGCGTGCGGCTTCGGCGGCATCGAAGACCTCGCCGCTGATGAACAGCCGGCGCGCATGGCGGGCGCCGACGGCGGCAACGACGTAGGGGGCAATCACGGCCGGTACCAGGCCGAGCTTGACCTCGGACAGCGCAAACTTGGCACCGTCGATGCCGATTGCAATATCGCAGCAGGCGATGAGCCCGATACCGCCGCCGTAGGCTGCGCCGTTGACGCGTGCGATTGTCGGCTTGGAAAGGAAATTGAGCGTGCGCATCAACGCCGCCAGGCGCAGCGAATCGTCGCGGTTCTCGGCTTCGTTTGCCGCCGCCATGTCGCGCATCCAGTTGAGGTCGGCGCCCGCCGAAAATGATTTGCCGGCACCGGTGAGCACGACCGCGCGTACGTCGTCGCGCACGTCCATCTCGCGCAGCCGCTGGGTCAGTTCAGCGATCAGCGCGTCATCGAACGCGTTGTGGATTTGCGGCCGGTTGAGCGTCAGTGTCGCGACGCCCCGCGAGTCGATGCTTTGAACAACGGTATCGGACATGCTGCGAATTCCTGTCATTCCCGCGTACACGGAAATCCATCTTGTTCCTGAATTGCATTCCCGCTTTCGAGGGAATGGACATGTCAGGACTGGCGGCTGTTACATCCTGAATACGCCATACGGCTGACGCGTTTCATACGGCGCATTGAACGCGGCGGAAATCGCGAGCGCGAGCACGCGGCGCGTGTCGGCCGGGTCGATGATGCCGTCGTCCCACAGCCGCGCGGTCGCGTAGTACGGGTTGCCCTGGGCTTCATACTGCGCGCGGATTTCGGTCTTGAACGCGTCTTCTTCGGCAGCCGGCCATTTTTTGCCGCGCGCTTCGAGGCCGTCGCGCTTTACGGTAGCGAGCACCGAGGCCGCCTGTTCGCCGCCCATGACGGAAATGCGTGCGTTGGGCCAGGTCCACAGGAAGCGCGCGCCGTAGGCGCGGCCGCACATCGCGTAATTGCCGGCGCCGAACGAGCCGCCGATGATGACGGTGAATTTCGGCACCGTGACCGACGCGACCGCGTTCACCATCTTCGCACCGTCCTTGGCGATTCCGCCGGCCTCGTATTTCTGTCCAACCATGAAGCCGGTGATGTTCTGCAAGAAGATCAGCGGTACGCCGCGGCGTTCGCAAAGCTGAATGAAATGGGCGCCTTTGAGTGCGGACTCCGAGAACAGGATACCGTTGTTGGCGATGATGCCGACCGGGTAGCCATTGAGGTGGGCGAAGCCGGTGACGAGGGTCTTGCCGTATAGCGCCTTGAACTCGTGAAACTCGGAGCCGTCGACGAGGCGCGCAATCACTTCGTGCACGTCGTATGGGAAGCGCGTGTCCTGCGGCACGATGCCGTAAAGCTCGTCGGCGGCATAACGCGGCTCGACCGGTTCGTGCATCGCAACCGGCAGTGTCTTGCGCAGGTTCAGGTTCGCGACAATGCCGCGCGCGATTGCCAGCGCATGCGCGTCGTTTTCGGCCAGGTAATCGGTGACGCCGGAAGTGCGGCTGTGAACGTCGCCGCCGCCCAGTGTTTCGGCGTCGACTTCCTCGCCGGTCGCGGCTTTTACCAGCGGCGGGCCGCCGAGAAAGATCGTGCCCTGGTTGCGAACGATGATCGCTTCGTCGCACATCGCCGGCACGTAAGCGCCGCCGGCGGTGCAGGAACCCATGACCACGGCGATCTGCGCAATGCCGGCCGCCGACATGCGTGCCTGGTTGTAAAAGATGCGGCCGAAATGCTCCTTGTCCGGAAACACCTCGTCTTGCAGCGGCAGGAACGCGCCGCCGGAATCGACGAGATAAATGCACGGCAGATTGTTTTCGAGCGCGACTTCCTGCGCGCGCAGGTGCTTTTTGACCGTGAGCGGAAAGTAGGTGCCGCCTTTGACGGTCGCGTCGTTGGCGACCACCATGACTTCGCGGCCGTGCACCTGGCCGATGCCGGTAACCAGGCCGGCGGCCGGCGCCTGGTCGTCATACAGACCGTTAGCGGCCAGCGGCGACAGTTCGAGGAACGGGCTGCCGGTATCCAGCAGCGCGTCGATACGGTCGCGTGGAAGGAGCTTGCCGCGCTCGGTGTGCCTGGCGCGGGCGCGCTCGCTGCCGCCAAGCGCCGCTTGTTGCTGGCGCGCTTTCAGCTCGTCGACCAGACCGCGCATGTGCGCGGCATTGGCCTGAAATTCTTTCGAGTTTTTATCGATGGCCGATTTCAAAGTCGGCATCGCCGTGCTCCTTCAGGCTTCTGCAGCGGCCCGCGGCCGCTTCCCTCCCTCTCGTTCAACGAGAAGGTTAACGATGCATTCCGTACGGACCCCCGACTCCTCTCGACCGGAGGGTGTCGCGGCGAGGTTGATCTAATCCACCTCGACTGCAATTGCCGTCGCTTCGCCGCCGCCAAGGCATAGCGAGGCGATACCGCGCTTGCCGCCGCGGGCGCGCAGCGCCTGAATCAGCGTAACCAGTATGCGGGCGCCGCTGCAACCGATCGGGTGGCCGAGCGCACAGGCGCCGCCGTTGACGTTGAGCTGGTCGCG
>DASSOO010000053.1:0-8282 GCA_035700455.1 Gammaproteobacteria bacterium | reverse complement strand
AAGCATTGACGGCCGGCCTTGTCGAACTGGGATTGTTGAAGGGTTCGGTACCGAAGTTGATCAAGGACGAGGCCTACCGCCGCTTTTACATGCACCGCACCGGCCACTGGCTTGGACTCGACGTACACGATGTCGGCGACTACCGCATCGGCGACCAGTGGCGCGAGCTGGAGCCGGGCATGGTGCTGACCGTCGAACCGGGCCTTTATATCCCCGCCGGCAGCAAGGGTGTCGCGAAGAAGTGGTGGGGCATCGGCGTGCGTATCGAGGACGACGTACTGGTGACCCGCGGCGAGCCGGACGTGCTGAGCGGCAAGCTCGTCAAGGACCCGGATGCGATCGAACGATTTATGCAGGGCGGCGGGACGAAGCGCACAAAACCGGCGCGTGTTGCTGCAGTAAGCTAGACTCTCGGGATTCGGGATTCGGGATTCGGGATTCGGGATTCGGGATTCGGGATTCGGGATTCGGGACCGCTTATCTCTTCGTCACTAACCATTGACCACTAACCACTTACCCTTCCATGCCCGACCTCAAACCGCAATACGATGTGCTGATTGCCGGCGGCGGCATGGTCGGCGCGAGTGCCGCCATTGCGCTGGCCGGACTCGGTCTCGACATCGCGGTAATTGAAGCCGTACCGGTGCGGGCGGCGGAACAGCCAAGCTACGACGACCGCGCCACCGCGTTTTCCCTTGGCAGCCGCCGTATTCTCGAACAGATGGATTTATGGCCGGCGCTCGCCGGGCAGGCGACGCCGATCCGCCACATTCATGTCTCCGAGCGCGGCCGGTTCGGCATCAGCCGCCTGCACGCCGCCGACGAAGGCGTCGACGCGCTGGGCTACATCATTCCGAACCGGGTCTTCGGCACCGCGATCGGTGAACGATTGGGACAGCTTGCCAACGTGTCGTTGCTTTGTCCGGCGCGCGTCGAGCGCGTGGAGGCGACGCCGGCGGCGGTCGAGGCCACGTTGACGGTCAATGATCGTGCCGCGGCGACCAGAGCGAAGCTCATCGTCATCGCCGATGGCGCACGCTCGCCGCTGCGGGCGCAATTCGGTATCGGCGCAACCGAACACGACTACGGCCAGAGCGCGATCATCGCCAACGTGACGCCGAGCGAGCATCACGGCTACTGGGCGTACGAACGCTTCACGCCGCAGGACCCCGTCGCGATGCTGCCGATGAGCGAGGGCCGCGTCGGTGCCGTGTGGACGGTCGCCGCGGAAGCAGCCGAAACCGCCGTCAATCTCGACGATGCGACGTTCCTCCACAGCCTGCAGGAATTATTCGGTTACCGCCTCGGGCGATTCCTGCGCGCCGGCCGCCGCCAGGCATATCCGTTGAAACTCGTGCGCGCGACCGCGCAGGTGGCGCCGCGTGCAGCGCTGGTCGGCAATGCCGCACACTCGTTACACCCGGTTGCCGGACAGGGCTTCAACCTGTCGTTGCGCGATGTGGCGACGCTTGCCGAAGTCGTGGGTGCCGCGCTCGCGCGCGGCGAAGATGCGGGTTCGCAAACGGCGCTTGAAGCCTATGCGGCGCGCCGGCGCCGCGACCAGCGCCTGACGGTGGGCATCACCGACGGTCTTGCGCGCCTGTTCCGGCCGCGGTTTGCGCCGCTCGCGCTCGCGCGCAATGTCGGTCTCATCGGCTTCGACGCATTGCCGTGGCCGAAGCGCCTGTTCGCTCGCCAGACGATGGGACTTACAGGCGGCGTCCCGCGCGTGCCGAAGGATGCGCTGCCATGACACTGCGCTGCGATATCGCCATCGTCGGCGCCGGCGTCGTCGGTGCGGCGCTGGCCGCGGCGCTCGCCGACAGCGGTCTCGATATTGCCCTTGTCGAGGCGCGCGAGCCGCAGCCGTTCGATGCAAATGCGCCACTTGATTTGCGCGTGTTCGCAATTTCGCGTGCGTCCGAAAATCTCCTGCGCGCAGTCGGTGCCTGGGAGACGATCGCAGCGGCGCGGCTTTGCGGTTACACCGGTATGGAGGTCTGGGATACCGGCGGCGGCCGGATCGAGTTTCATGCCGCTGACGTCGGCGAACCGGATCTCGGCCACATCATCGAAAATCGGCTGCTGCAATCGGCGCTTCTCGACCGCATTGCCGCGCGCGGCCATGTGAAGACGCTGTGGCCGCGCGCCTGCACCGGTCTGTCGCCGGAAGCGGACGCGATGGCTCTGACGCTCGATAGCGGCGAAACGGTGCGTGCACGCCTGGTCGTAGCCGCAGACGGTGCCGGTTCGAGATTGCGCGAATGGGCCGGCATCCAGGCGCCCAGCCACGACTACCGTCAGCGCGCAGTGGTCAGCCACCTGACGACCGAGCAACGTCATCGGCGTATTGCCCGGCAGGCGTTTCTCGACGACGGCGTGCTCGCGCTGTTGCCGCTCGCCGACGGGCGCGTTTCGCTGATCTGGTCGACGGCGGCCGCGCACGCCGAAGAACTGCTGGCGATGCCGGACCAGGAGTTTTGTACTGCAATTTCCGCCGCCGGCAGCTATGCACTGGGCGCGGTAACCGCTGCCGACCGGCGTGCAAGTTTTCCGCTCGTGCGCATGCATGCCGGACGCTACGTACGGCCGCGCGTCGCCTTGATTGGCGATGCCGCGCACGCCGTGCATCCGCTGGCGGGACAGGGCGTCAATCTCGGCCTGCTCGATGCCGCGGCACTCGCGCAAACCGTTGCCGATGCCGCCGCGCGCGGGCGAGACATCGGCGCTATTGGCGTGCTGCGCCGCTACGAGCGTTGGCGGCGCAGCGAAAACGCGGCAATGATGTGGTCGCTGGATGGCTTGCAAAAACTCTTTGGCGCTCGCGCGTTACCGTTGCGCCAGGCGCGGAGCGCCGGGTTGTCGACCGTCGATCGGATGCAGCCGGTCAAGAACGCGTTTATTCGCCGCGCACTGGGGATTAGTGGGGACCTGCCGGACCTGGTGCGCGGGGCGCACCAGGGGGTTAGTGGTTAGCGGTAAAGGCTTAGAGGCGGCGAGAGTGGCTTCTCTTACCACTGACCACGAACCGCTTCACCAAGTCGGCACTTTCCGTACCAACGTGATGAAGCTATACGCATAAACATTCCGTTCATCCGCCGCGTGATCCTCGCGCGCGACTTCCTGCCATTCGTCCATGTCGAGTTCCGGAAAGTACGTGTCGGCGTCGAAGCGGCTGTCGATGCGGGTGAGATGGACCGTTTGCGCGAGCGGCAACAGCGCTTCGAACAAGGTCGCGCCGCCGATGACCATCAACGGCCGTTCGCGCGGCGCGGCGTCGACCGCGGCGTCGATTGTCTTGAAGATGCGGCAGCCGGCGGCCCGAAATTCGGGATCGCGACTGACGATGAAATTCTCGCGGCCGGGCAGAGCGCGGCCGATCGATTCGAAGGTGCGCCGCCCCATCAGCAGCGTATGTCCCATCGTCGCTGTCTTGAAATGCTTGAGGTCGGCGGGCAGGTGCCAGGGCATCGCGCCGCGGTGGCCGATTTCGCCGCCGGCACCGACGGCGACGACGAATGCGATGGCGGGATGCGCGGGCGCGGATTCGTTCATGGTGACGGCTTCGATTAAACGGCCGCCATTTTAACCTGCATTTGACCCGGCAGCGGCTGCTGCGCATCATAACCGCAGGTCAATAAGAAAACGGCAAGGATTCGCCATGGCCCCGATCAGCCCCAGCGTCGACCTGTCGCGCGGCCAATTCGCGTTTACGCTGATCTTTCACATCATCTGGCCGGTGTTCACCATCGGCATGTCGTCGTTCCTGGTCGCGATCGAAGCGCTGTGGCTGAAGACCGGAGACGCCGATTACTACCGTCACGCGCGTTTCTGGGCGAAACTCCTGCTGCTCAATTTCGGCGTCGGCGTCGCGACCGGGCTGCCGCTGGAATTTGAGTTCGGCACCAATTGGGCGCCGTTCTCACAGCTCGCCGGCAACTTCTTCGGCAATATTCTCGGCTTCGAGGGCTCGATGGCCTTCATGCTCGAAGCCGGTTTCCTCGGCATCATGATGTTCGGCTGGCGCCGCGTCGCGCCGGCGATACACATGTTCGCGACCTGCATGGTCGCACTCGGCGCATCGATGTCGGCGCTGTGGATCATGTCGGCGAACTCGTGGATGCAGACGCCGACCGGCGGACACGTCGCCAACGGCCATTTCGTCGTCGACAATTATCTCGAAGCCATCTTCAATCCGTCCGCGCCCTGGGGCATCACACATATGTGGGTAGCGTGCCTCGAAACGACGTTGTTTGTCATTGGCGGCCTGAGCGCGTGGTACATCCTCAAGGACCGTCATCGCGCGTTTTTCCTGCGCTCGTTCAAGATCGTCGTTATCGCGGCGATCGTCATTACGCCGGTGCAGATATTCCTCGGCGACGGCTCCGGGCGCGTTGTGTTCGACTATCAGCCGGCCAAGGGCGCGGCAATCGAAGGCCACTGGGAGACGAATCCCCCCGGCACGCCGGCGCCGTGGTCGCTGCTTGCATGGCCGAACCAGGCGGAGCAGAAAAACGACTGGTCCATCGATATTCCGTACGGCCTCAGCCTGCTCGCGACGCGTACGCTGACCGGCCAGGTGAAGGGCCTGCGCGACTTCCCGCGCGAAGACCAGCCGCCGCTGCTGCCGCTGCTGTATTACACCTTCAGGCTGATGGTCGCTATCGGCACATTCTTTTTCTGCCTGATGCTGTGGACGGTCTGGTCGTGGCGGCGCGGCGCGTTGACGCCCGAGGGCGCTGCACGCCACCCTGCCTTGTGGCGCACATGGATCTGCGCGATCCCGCTGGGGTACATCGCCGTCGAGTGCGGCTGGACGGTACGCGAAGTCGGCCGCCAGCCGTGGGTCATCTACGGCATCATGCGTACCGAGCATGGCGCGTCGATGCTGCCGACGTCGACGGTGGCGACCACGCTGATAATCTACGGCGTGATCTACGCGGGTCTGTTGGTGGCGTTTTTGTATTTCGCGCGCCGGATTTTGAAGACCGGCCCGGATGTCACCATGCCGATCCCGCCGCATCGCCATACCGGGCTGCTCGACACGCGCACGGCGTGGGAGGCCGGCGAAGGCTCGGTCGAGAAGCAGCCATGAGCGTCGTGGAGCTGCCGCGATGAACGACGCCTATCATTTCCTGGCCGACATCTGGTTCGGGCTCATCGGGCTGCTGCTGATCCTTTACGTCGTACTCGACGGCTTCGATCTCGGCGTCGGCATCCTTTCGCTGTTTGCGCACGACGAACACGAGCGCGGCGTCATGATGGCGACGCTCGGCAGCGTCTGGGATGCGAACGAAACCTGGCTGGTACTGCTCGGCGGCGCACTGTTTGGCGCGTTCCCGCGCGCCTACGCTGTTGCGCTGCACGCGCTCTATGTACCGATCACGGCCGCGCTTTTCGGACTGATCTTCCGCGGCGTCGCGTTTGAGTTTCGCGAAAACGCGCGCCGCAAACATATCTGGAACATCGCGTTCGGTTGCGGCAGCCTGCTCGCGGCCATCGCGCAAGGCTTCGCGCTCGGCGCGATCATCGCCGGCATTCAGGTCGGGCCGAACGGCTACCAGGGAGGTGTGATGGACTGGTTTTCGCCGTTCGCGCTGCTGGTCGCCATCGGCGTGGTGTTCGGCTATATGCTCCTCGGCGCGACCTACCTGATCGTCAAGACAATCGGTGATACGCAGGAGCGCGGTTACCGGTTTGCAGTGCTCGCGGCGTGGTGCACAGTGATCGTCGGTGTCGGCGTCAGCTTGTGGACGCCGCTCAAGTTTTCTTACGTCGCCGACAAGTGGTTCGGCGGCAATGCACTCGCAATATTGCCGCTGTGTGCGGCGATCTCATTTCTGTTGCTGTTGCGGAGCCTCAGACGCCGGCGTGAATACGCGCCGTTCGGGTGGAGCATCCTGATTTTCCTGTTCTCGTTCATCGGTCTGGCGGCAAGCCTGTACCCAAACATCATTCCGCCCGACGTGCATGTTTATGCGGCCGCGTCGTCGGCCAAGACGCTGGTGTTCATGCTGACGGGTATCGGCATGCTGATTCCGATAATGCTCATCTACAACGCCTACCAGTACCTTGTGTTTCGCGGCAAGGTGACGCAGGCCGGCTACGGTGGCGGCGAGTGAGGCGCATGCGCCGTCAGATGATGGCGGCAGGAGTGGCGTGGCAATGCGGATCGGCAGTCCGATCCTGCAGCCTTGGGCCGAAGCTGCCGCGGCGCTTCGCGGGCTTGGTTGCGATCGGGCGGCAGACGGCGCAAAATTCTCCGGATATGTAAAGCGGCCGGCTGCGTTGGGGGCACCCGCCGATGAGTCCGGAACAGGTTTCCCGGCTGATCGTCATGATCGGCATCATCTGCCAGGGCGCGGCCTCCCTGCTGCTGGCATCGTTCTTCTTTATGCTGCGTCGTTACGCCGCGCGGCGTACGTGGTTCCTCACCTGGGGTTATGCGTGGGGGATGATCGCCGTCGCGCTTGCGGCGTTCGTCATCGGCTATGGCAATCCGATGATTGGCCTGGAACCGGCGCTGCGACCGGTACCTCCGGCCGCGAACTTCATTTACCAACTGGCGAAGCTCCTGGCGATGGCCATGCTGTTGACCGGCACGTTGAACCTCGTCCGCGGCTCAGGCGGCTGGTTGATCGCGGTGCTGTACGCGGTCGCCGCAGGCTACGGTATCGCCACGTTTTTTGCAGCCGCAAATCTCCCTGCGCTGCTGGTCTGGCAGGCGCCGGCGGTGGTTGCCGTTGGCGCGATCTGCGGCAGCCTGTTGCTCAGTCTTCCGGAGTCGCGCCGCACTGCCGGCAGCCTGATGACCGGTGCGATGTTCATGGCGATTGCCGCCTTGTGGGCCGTCAACATGCTGGTGTTCAGTACCCCGCCGCCGTTCCCGGCATGGATGGCGGCCGTTTCGAGTTACAGCGCCTATTACGACCTGCTGCTCGACGTGCTGCTTGCGTTCGGCATGGTCCTGATCCTGATTGAAGACACCAAGCGCGAATCCGACACCGCGCATGCGCAACTCGGCGAGGCCCATTCAGCGCTGCTGGAAGAGGCGCTGCGCGATTCGCTGACGCGCGTACTCAACCGGCGCGCACTGAGCGAGGGCATCGGGCTTGAGCATGTTGGCGACGTCGGCGGCAGCGTGGTCGTTTTCGATCTCGACAACCTCAAGGAGGTCAACGACGAGCATGGTCACCGCTGCGGCGATGCGCTGTTGCGTCACTTCGTGGCGGTGCTGTCGCCGAAGCTGCGGCATACCGACGCGCTATATCGTTTTGGCGGCGATGAGTTCCTGCTCGTGATCGCGCAGGCGCGCCCGGGCGAACTGGTACCGCGCTTGCTGAAAACGTTTCAGACGGCCGACCCGCTGCGGCTTGAATCCGGCGCCACGGTACGGCTGCAAGTCAGCCTGGGGGCGGCGGCATTCAGCAGCCGTGCCGATTTTGATCTCGCGATCAGCCGTGCTGATGGCGAAATGTACGAACACAAGCGCCGCCGCAAGCCGCTGCAGGGCGGGGACATACTCGAACCGGCATAATGCCGTTCGCGTTCATGGACGCGAAGCGGTTTTCGTCATAGTATCGAACCAACGGTATGCCAAGGAGCGGCCATGCCACAGGCTATCTGGAAAGGACACATCTCATTCGGTCTCGTCAGCATTCCCGTCGCGCTCTATTCGGCTGAACGGCGCAGCGACCTGAGCTTTCATATGCTGGATTCGCGCAACCAGGCGCGCATACGCTACGAGCGTGTCAATGCCGAAACCGGCCACGAAGTGCCGCGGGAGTTTATCGTCAAAGGCTTCGAGTACGACAAGGGTAACTACGTGGTGCTCGACGATGAGGATTTCCAGAATGCGGCTCCCGAAGCAACACGCTCAATCGACATCGAGCAGTTTGTCGACCTCGATGCGGTCAGCTACCTGTATTTCGACCGGCCGTACTATCTCGTGCCCGAGGACAAGGGCAAGGGCTACGTACTCTTGCGCGATACGCTGACCGCCGCGAACAAGGCCGGTATCGCCAAAGTCGTTCTCCGCAATCGCCAGCATCTCGCGGCGCTGATCCCGCAGGGAGACGCGCTGGTGTTGAATCTGTTGCGATTCGACCAGGAACTGCGGAGTGCGGACGAATTCAAATTGCCGTCGAAGGCGCCGGGGGAGCACAAGGTATCGAAGCGGGAGCAGGACATGGCGGCGCAGCTTATCGATGCGATGACCGGCGCCTGGCACCCCGAGGAATACCACGACGAATACCGCGAGGCGCTGCTCGATTACATCGAGC
>DASSOO010000052.1:0-9514 GCA_035700455.1 Gammaproteobacteria bacterium | reverse complement strand
TCATGCTGGCGACACTTGCGCTGACGCTCGTGGCGCTGTTCGCACTGCCGCAACGCGGCCTGTCGAAGCCGTTCGAACCCGAGCCCACCGGCATCCGCCGCGACCTGAGCTATTTCATCGTCGCATTCGTAATCGCAACCGCGAGTCTCTTTATTCCGTCGGGAATGCTGTGGCCGCGCATCGTGGTCTGCGTCGTGCTTGTTGCGGTTTACGTTTATTACGTTGTCGAAACCGTGCGTGGCTCCGGCCAACTGGTCGAAGCCGGCCACGGAACCAGTGCCGACGGCCCGTTGTGGCTCTGCCGCATCGGCCTGCCCAGCCGCAACGTGATCGCGGTTCTACAGGCCGCAATTGCGCTGGCGCTGATCATCGGCGGCGCGCGCGGCTTCGTCTGGGGCATCGAGCACTTCGCCGACCTCGTCGGCTTTCCGGTACTCGTGATGTCGCTGATCCTGATTCCGGTCGCGACGGAAATGCCGGAAAAAATCAACAGCATCCTGTGGATCCGCCGCGGCCGCGACACGCTTGCCTTCGGTAACATCACCGGCGCGATGGTATTCCAGGGGACGCTTTTGCCGGCATTCGGCGTATTTCTCGACTCATGGCAGCCCCGGGCCGACATCCTCACAGCCGTTGGCCTCACTATCGCGTGCAGCCTGTGGATGTGGTGGCGCGTGCGTAACCGCCAGCTCAGCCCAATGCACATGGGCGTCAATGGCGCCGCTTATCTTGTCTTCCTGATCCTGGTCTTTGCGATATCAATTTAAGGCTCATCCGCTAAAGCCGCGTCTGCCGGGTTGCAGGCGGACCACTTGCGTCTTGCACTCATCCGCCGGAGCGGATCGACCAAAGAGAAGCCGTCAGAAACGGTCGAGCAAGATGAGCCCGCCCAACCCAAGGAAGACGGCAAAGCCGACGACGTCGGTCACCGTGGTCAGAATCACGCTGCCGGCGAGCGCGGGGTCGATTCCCAGGCGCCGCAGCACAAGGGGGATGGTTACGCCGCCGAGCGCCGCGCACAGCAGGTTGACCGTCATGGCAACGCCCATGGCGATACCGATATCGGCGCTGCGAAACCACAGTGCCGCGGCCGTACCCATCACCGCCGCCCACAGCAGACCGTTGAACAGGCCCACCGCGAGCTCCTTACGCAGCATGTAAAACGCGTTTGTGAGGTCGATCTGGCCGAGCGCCATCGCACGGATCATGACTGTCAGGGTCTGGGTGCCGGCGATGCCGCCCATGCTCGGCACGATCGGCATCAGCACCGCAAGCGCGACGACTTTCTCAATCGGCACCTGGAACACGTCGATGACGCGTGCGGCAATGAACGCGGTGACAAGGTTGATACCCAGCCACACTGCGCGCCGCCGCGCGCTCGAAACAACCGGCGCGAAAATATCCTCCTGCTCGTCGAGGCCGGCGAGCGTCATCAGGCTGTGTTCGGCCTCTTCGCGGATGACATCGACCACGTCGTCGACGGTAATGCGTCCGAGCAGCGTGCCGGCCGGATCGACGACCGGCGCCGAGGTGAGATCGAGGCTCTCGAAACGCTGCGCAACTTCGCCCGCCGACAATGCCGCATCGAACGGCCGCACCTCGGCATCCATGATTTCGCCGATGATCCGGTCGGGGTCGAATGTCACCAGGGCGGCAAGCGACAATACGCCGAGATATTTGCGGTAGCGGTCGACAACGAACAGCGCGTCGGTGTGCGACGGCAGCGTGCCCCGCAAACGCAGGTAGCGGAGCACCACGTCGACCGTCACGTCGGGGCGCACGGTGACCGCGTCGGTGTTCATCAGGCCACCGGCGGTGTCGGCCGGATACGACAGCACGCCCTCGAGGCGCTCGCGGTTCTCCACGTCCATCGACGTCAGCAACCGCTGCGTCACCGCCTCCGGCAGGTCAGCGACGAGGTCGGCGAGATCATCGATGTCGAGACCTTCGGCAGCCGCAAGCAGCGCCGCTTCGTCCATGCCGCCGATCAACTGGCCCCGTGCCTGCTCGTTGAGATGCAGCAGCACCTCGCCGCGATCGTCCGGCGGCACCAGGCCCCAGACGATGCCGCGCTCCGCCTGTTGCAACGATTCGAGCAGCAGCGCGATATCGGCCGGATGTAACGAGTGCAGCATGCGCCGCAGGTGGCGCATCTCGCCACTTTCAAGCGCCTCGCGAAGTTCCCGCAGGCGCTGCTCGGTATTGCGCGTCGTAGCTTCGGGCATGGGATAGCAGGTGATGGGTAATAGGTAATAGGTTATAGGAAGAGATGGATTTGCGTGTGCAGACTTCTTCTTTCCTATGACCTTTGACCCAAAACCTGCCACCTCCTCCTTGCATTTCTAAATAATAATCATTATCATTCACGGAAAATTAGTTCCGGAGCCAGCCGATGCCTCGCACTTTGTCTTGTCTTGGCCTGATCTGTGCCGCGCTGCTCGCGGCGATGCCGGCGGCCTTTGCCGACGACGCGCAGTTCCAACTGGCCGTGAAGAACCACCAATTCCAGCCAACCGAGCTGACATTGCCTGCCGGCAAACAAATCAAGCTCACGGTCAAGAACGAGGACGCGGCGCCGATGGAATTCGAAAGCTACGAACTCGACCGTGAAAAAGTCATCGTCGGCAATTCTTCGGCGGTGGTCTACCTCGGCCCGCTCGATCCCGGCACTTACAAGTTCTTCGACGATTTCCACCAGGCAACGACCGGCGTTATCAAGGTCGTACCGCCGAAACAATAGCGACCGCCCCCCTTTCAAAAAACAAGGAGCTCTCATGTTGTCGTTTCTGAAGCGATTCGGCCGGTTGTGCGCGGGCATCGCACTCCTGACCGGCAGCCTCGCAATGCCGCACGTTGCGCAAGCGGCCAGCTACCAGATTTATTCGCCCTATGTCGAGTATGGCGAAAATGAAATCGAAGCTCGCGGCTACATTAACCAGGACGACGACCGCGCCGTTGACGGCACCGGCAAGCTGAAGTTATCGATTGGCCGCGGCTTGACGCAGTTCTGGGCCTCCGAGCTTTACTTTGCGAAGTTTGAACGCGAGGCGAGCGGCAACACGCATCTTGAAGCTGTCGAATGGGAAAACCGCTTTCAACTGACGCCGCAAGGCAAGTACTGGGCGGACCTCGGCTTGCTCGTCGAAACGGAATTCGCGACCCAGGCCGGCCACTCGCACGAATTCAAAGTCGGTCCGCTGATGGCGAAATCCTTCGGCCGCACCGTCGCCACCGTAAATTTGTTTCTCGAGCGTGAATTCGGCCCGCACGCTGACAGCGACACAGAGTTCAGCTACGCAGCAAACCTGCGCTATCGGCTTAACCCGCACTTCGAGCCTGCAATCGAAATCTACGGCTCGCCGGGAGACATCGGTGAGTTCGCCCCGAAAGGCGAACAACGCCACCAGATCGGCCCGGGCTTCTATGGCCAGTTCCGCCTCGCGGGCAGCCCCGGCAAAATCAAATACAGCGCCGCGGCCTTGCACGGTATCACCAGCGCCGGTTCGCCTGACTGGACGTTTGTGCTGCGGCTGGAGTATGAATTCTTTTAGGCGGCTACCGCCGCCGGGTTCGGGGTTAGTGGTCAGGGGTAAGCGGTACAAGAAGCCAGCTTCTTTTATCTCTGCCACTAACCACTAACCACCGACCTCGTCCCCGCCTTGCTCCCAACCGCCCTGCCTGCTTTAATGTTCGCGCTCCGGCCCGATTGATCCCATCCCGGCCGCACGGCTTTTCCCGTTCGCGACAGGAGTGCACGCCATGCTTCGATGCAGCCGTTCCGTTTTGTTGCTTGCCGCCGCCGGCTTCGCGGCTTTTGCCGCGGCCGCTGCACCGATCCCGCAAACGCTTTACGACGGCATGCACTGGCGCGAGATCGGCCCGTTCCGCGGCGGCCGGGCGTTGGCCGCGGCCGGCATTCCCGATCAGCCGAACGTTTATTACTTCGGCTCGGTCGGCGGCGGCGTCTGGAAAACCACCGATGCCGGGCGCACCTGGCAGGCTGAATTCCAGCACGGCGGCACCGCGTCGATCGGCGCACTCGCGATCGCGCCGTCGAACGGTAACGTGATCTACGTCGGCACCGGCGAAGCGGACATGCGCTCGGACATCACCTTCGGTGACGGCGTCTACAAGAGCACTGACGGCGGCAAGACCTGGCAGCACCTCGGCCTCGCCGACACGCGCCACATCGGCCGCATCCTGATCGACCCGAAGAACCCGGACATTGTGCTCGTCGCCGCGCTCGGCCACGCCTATGGCCCAAACAGCGAGCGCGGCGTGTTCCGCACGACGGACGGCGGCAGGACCTGGCACAAGACGTTGTACAAGAATGCCGAGACCGGCGCCGTCGACCTTGCCTGGGACCCGGAAAATCCGCAGGTCGTATACGCGGCCCTGTGGCAGACGAAGCGACCGCCGTGGAGCCAGTACCCGCCGCTCGGCGGCCCTGGCAGCGGACTCTTCAAGTCGACCGACGAAGGCAAGACCTGGACGCAAATCAAGGGCCATGGCTTTCCCGCCGGTGAACTCGGCCGCATCGGCGTCGGCGTTGCGCGCAACGACCACGGCCGGCGCGTCTATGCACTGGTGCAGGCGACGCAACCCGGCAAAAGCGGCCTGTATCGCTCCGACGACGCCGGCGCGAGCTGGCAGCTCGTCAGCACCAACAAGCAAATCACAACGCGCATGTGGTACTTCGGTCGCGTGACCGTCGATCCGGCCGACCCGAACACGATATTTCTGCCGAACCGCTCGATCTTCCGCTCGACCGACGGCGGCAAGACCTTTACCGTCATCAAGGGTGAACCGGGCGGCGACGATTACCACTTCCTGTGGATCAACCCGGATCATCCGCAGGACATGATCGTCGCCAGCGACCAGGGTACGGTCGTTACGCTCAACAACGGCGAGACGTGGAGCAGTTGGTACAACCAGCCGACCGCGCAGTTCTATCACGTCTCGACCGATCACCGCTTCCCGTACCACATCTACGGCGCGCAGCAGGACAGCGGCTCAGTCGACATCACCAGCCGCAGCCCCGACGGCAAGATTACGTTTCGCGACTGGCACGCCACCGCCGGCGGTGAAAGCGGCTATATCATCCCCAAGCCGGAAAACCCCGGCATCGTGTACGGCGACGGTTACGGCGCCTCCGTCGACCGCCTGCTGGCGGCGGATCGCACGCGCCAGGATATTTCGCCGTGGCCGGTCGGCACCTTCGATCAGAAGCAGCCGGACGTAAAATACCGTTCGGTCTGGACGCCGGCGCTTGCGGTCAATCCGAAAGAGCCCGACGCACTCTACTTCGGCACGCAGTTCGTCATGAAAACGACCGACGGCGGCCTGAACTGGCGGCGGATCAGCCCCGACCTCACCGGTCAGGTGCCGCACGCGTCGACGCATGGCCCGCTGACCGTCGCCAACGCGCGCGAACGCGGCTGGGGTGTCGTCTATTCGATCGCGCCGTCGCCGCTAAACGCGAAGGTTATCTGGGCCGGCACCGACGACGGACTGGTGTGGATCACGCGTGACAGCGGCAGGCGCTGGCATGACATCACGCCGCCGCACACGCAAACCTGGAGCAAGATCGCGGTCATCGAGCCGTCGCCGTTCGACGTGCACAGCGCCTACATCGTCATCGACCGCCACCGGCTCGACGACTTCCATCCCTACATCTTCCGCACACGCGACGACGGCCGCACCTGGACGAAGATCACCGACGGTCTTTCCGCACCGGCGTTCGTGCGCGTGGTACGCGCCGACCCCGAGCGCAAGGGGCTGCTCTACGCCGGCACCGAGCTTGGGGTCGCTGTTTCGTTCGATGACGGCAATCACTGGCAGCCGCTGCAGCTCAACCTGCCGACCGCGCCGGTGCGCGACCTCGCGATCGAACAGGGCGACCTTGTCGCCGCGACGCATGGCCGCGGTTTCTGGATTCTCGACGACTTGAGTCCGCTCAGGCAGATGAGCGCAAAGATCGCCGATGAATCTGCACACCTGTTCGCGCCGGCCGTCGCGTACCGGGTGCGTCCCGGCAACTACGGCGGCACGCCGCTGCCGCCGGAAACGCCCGCCGGCGAAAATCCACCGAGCGGCGCGATCATCGACTATTACCTGAAGGCCGATGCGAAGCGACCGGTTACGCTGACGATTCGCGACGCGGCGCGCCACATCGTACGACGCTATGCGAGCGATACTCAGCCGCCGAAGATCGACTACTCCGACGTCTATTTCGAACACTCGTGGCTCAAGCCGCCCGCGAAACTTTCGGGCGCTGCGGGCATGCACCGCTTCATCTGGGACCTGCGCCGCGATCCACCGCCGGCGATCGAAGCGAGCCCGTTCACGCGCGGCCTGCTGATGCCGGCCGGTCAATATAGCGTGACGCTGACCGTTAACGGCAAAAACTACACGCGGCCGCTGACTGTCAAACCCGATCCGCGCATGCACGTCGAGCGCGCAAATGTAAAGCGCCAACTGCAATTCGGAGACAGCATCGAAGCCGCGATGGCCAAGGCGCGTGACGCCTATACCGGCATCAAAGCACTGCGCGCCGAGTTGGCTGCGCGCAGGCAGCAGGCAAATGCCGCCGGCGTGCGCGACACAATTGAGCGTTTGGATAACGCAGCAGCGTCGCTGGAAGACCACGACAAGCAGAGCTTCGCGGCAATCAACGGCGGCCTGGGTGCACTTGAAAGCAAGCTCGACGATTCTGACCGGCCGCCGCCGCGGCAGTACGAAATGCTGTTCGAGGAGTATCGCCATGATCTTGATGCCAGTCTCGATCGGTGGCAAAAGCTGAGAACGACCCAGGTTGAAGCGCTGAATCACCAACTGACGCAGGCGCATCTCGCGCCTGTAAAGAGCAGCGGGAGCTGAACGCTATCGACGCCGGCTACGATACCGCGGCACTGCGCAACGCTGCCGACGCGATCGCCACGCTCGCCGGCGAGCTTGCCGCGCGCGGCTTTTCCCCCGCAACCAGCGGCAACTATTCACTGCGATTTGCGGAGAACCGCATCGCAATCACCGTCTCCGGCCGCGACAAGGGCCGGCTGACGGCGGACGACATCATGGTCGTCGATCTCGACGGCCAGCCGGTCGGCGCTGGCCGACCATCGGCGGAGACGCTGCTGCACACCCAACTCTACGCGCATACCCCAAACTGCGGCGCGGTGCTGCACGTGCATTCACCAAACGCGACATTGGCCTCGCGCGTGTTCGCCTCCGACGGCGCGATCGTGCTGCGCGGCTACGAGTTGCTGAAGGCGTTTGCCGGCACCGCGACGCATGCGGGCGAACTGAAAGTGCCGATCGTCGCCAACAACCAGGACATGCACGAACTGGCTGCCGCGGTCGCGCCGCTGCTGTCGAAGCCCGGGTCACTGTGGGGATACTTGATCGAGTCGCACGGGCTGTATACTTGGGGTCGCGACCTCGACGAGGCCCACCGGCACCTTGAGGCGCTCGACTTTCTGTTCGGTTGTGAGTTGAGGCTACGATGAGCAGACTCAGAATCTTCAGCGACGCCGCCGGCGCCTGGCCCGCGGCGGCCATTACCGATCACGACGAGATCGCGGCGCAGCTGAATGCCGCCGGCATCCGTTTCGAACGCTGGGAGGCTGAACGGCCGCTTAACGATGGCGCGCCGCAGGACGAGGTGATCGATGCCTACCGCAGCGAGATCGACGCGTTGATGCAGGCCAATGGCTATCGCAGTGTCGACGTCATCAGCATGACGCCCGATCACCCGGACAAGGCCGCCCTGCGCGGCAAGTTCCTCAGCGAGCATACCCACAGCGAAGACGAAGTCCGCTTCTTCGTCGCCGGCCAGGGGCTGTTCAACCTGCACACCGGCGGCTGCGTCTACGAAGTACTTTGCGAACAGGGCGACCTCATCGGTGTGCCGGCCAACACGCCGCACTGGTTCGACATGGGGCCGAATCCGAGCTTCACAGCCATCCGGCTGTTCACCAATCCCGAAGGATGGGTGGCGCAGATGACAGGCTCCGATATCGCCGACCGCTTCCCGCGACTGGACTAGGCGGACCGGGTTTTGATCAAGGCGATCCTGGTCGATATCGAGGGTACCACCAGCTCGATCAGCTTTGTTCGCGACGTACTGTTTCCATACGCGTACGACGCGCTGCCCGCGTTTCTTGCCGCGCACGCGGCTGAACCCGATGTAGCTGAACTGGTTCAGCAGGTACGCGATGAAGGCGGCCTGACGGATACAGACCTCGAACCAGTCGTTGACTTGCTGCGTCGCTGGATTCGCGAGGACCGCAAAAGCACTCCGCTCAAGACCCTGCAGGGAATGATCTGGGAGGCCGGCTACGCGGACGGCGCATACAAGGCGCATCTCTACGACGACGCGTGGCGCGTACTCAAGGCATGGCACGACCGCCGTATGAAGTTGTACGTGTATTCTTCCGGATCGGTGCGCGCGCAGGAACTGTTCTTCGGTCACACAGTCTTCGGCGACATCAACGGCTGGTTCGCGGGCCGCTTCGATACCACGACCGGGCCGAAGCAGTCGCCGGATTCATACCGCGCAATCGCCGCGCAGATCGATCTCGCGCCAGCGAGCATATTGTTCCTTTCCGATGCGGCCGCCGAACTGGACGCCGCCGCCGCCGCGGGCATGCACACGCGCCAACTGGTACGGCCGGCAGACGGCACCGTGCCCGCAGCCGGCCACGCGAACGTCGCAAGCTTCGACGAAATCGTCATTTGAGGAGCCGCCCGATGACCAATGCGCTCACATCCAAGCTGCCCAACGTCACGACGACCATCTTTACCGTGATGTCGCAGCTTGCGGCCGAGCATGGCGCAATCAACCTGTCGCAGGGCTTTCCGGATTTTTCTGCGCCTGCGGAGTTGATGGATCTGGTCGCCGAGCACATGCGCGCCGGGCGCAACCAGTACGCGCCGATGACCGGCGTGCCGCTGCTGCGCCAGCGCATCGCGGAAAAGACGACGGCCCTTTACAAGGCCGCCATCGACGCCGACGCGGAAGTCACCGTCACCTCGGGCGCGACCGAGGCGTTGTTTGCGGCCATCACCGCCGTCGTCAGGGCCGGCGACGAGGTCATGATCTTCGATCCCGCCTACGACTCCTACGTGCCGGCCATCGAGTTGTCCGGCGGTATTCCGCTGCGGCTCAAGCTGCGTGCGCCCGACTACTGCATCGACTGGAACGAGGTTGCGGCACGCATCAGTGACCGCACACGGCTCATCATCATCAACTCGCCGCATAACCCGACCGGCGCGACGCTGGAAGCGCATGACCTCGAGCATCTGGCAGGCATCATCCGCGACCGCAACGTCTTCGTGCTCGCCGACGAAGTCTACGAACACATCGTTTTCGACGGCCGGTCGCACCAGAGCGTGCTGCGCCACCCGGAACTGCGCGAGCGCAGCTTCGTTATCTCGTCGTTCGGCAAGACCTACCACGTCACCGGCTGGAAAGTCGGTTATTGCGTCGCGCCACGCGCGCTCTCCGCGGAATTCC
>DASSOO010000051.1:0-5896 GCA_035700455.1 Gammaproteobacteria bacterium | reverse complement strand
GATGGCGCGGACGAGGAGGGGGTACTGCGATTTCTGCTGACGGCCGGCGCGATCTGCATCCTCTATAAGGAGAACGCGTCGATATCCGGTGCGGAAATGGGCTGCCAGGGCGAAGTGGGCGTCGCCTGCTCGATGGCGGCGGCGGGGCTCGCGGCCGCGCTGGGAGCAGGCAACGAGAAGGTTGAGAACGCCGCTGAAATCGGCATGGAACATAATCTCGGATTGACCTGCGACCCGGTCGGCGGTCTGGTGCAGATTCCGTGCATCGAGCGCAATGCAATGGGCGCGTGGAAAGCCATTAATGCAGCACGGCTCGCAATGCGGGGCGATGGCGAGCATCGCGTCTCGCTCGACCAGGTGATTGCGACGATGCGCCAGACCGGGCGCGACATGCAAACTATCTATAAGGAGACGTCGCAGGGCGGACTGGCGGTTAATGTAACGGAATGTTGACTGCCACGGCCGTTCCGGTCATAGTTTTGGCCACCGCGGGGGAACCCGGGTGCCGGTAGGGGCTACCGCTGCACCAAACGGCGACTTTAATATTGCTTCAAAGGGTCCGCGGCCGGGCATCGGCTGCGTAGCAGGGAGATCGGGCGGGGGCCGTGGGGCCCCCGTGCCATATGAAGACAAAGCCCTCATTCTGGCATACGTCCATCTTCCATTATGGGCTCAGTACGGTGGTATTTATCGCCGGGCTGGTGCTCACGCTGTGGGTTGCGCGGATTTTCTTCCAGAAGGAAGTGACTGTAGCGCAGGATCAGTTCCAGCGCACCGCCGAGCAGACGGTGGCGGTTCTGGGCGGGCGTCTCAACGAGTACGTGACACTGATCCGAGGCGCTCAGGCATTGTTTGCTGCATCGCCGGATGTCGGCGCGGATCAGTGGCACGAGTTTATCGGTCGACTCAGGCTCGACCGGCATTATCCGGCGGTCATCAGCGTCAATTATGCCGCACGCGTAATGCAGCAAAATCTCCGGGGCTTCTTGCGCGACGTGCAGCGCACGCGACCCGACTTTCATCTGCAGCATATCGGCACGCAGCCGCTGCATTGCATCATCCAGTATGAGGCACCGGCGCGCCACCCGTCGCCAGCCGTGGGTTCCGATACCTGCAACGCGGAAAAAACCATCGATGTTACCTACGCGGACTCCGGCCGGCTGGGGCGCATTATGGTGACTGACCGCGTCGAGTTCGTTACGCGCCGGCGGCCGAATCGCGTTGGCGTGGTGATGGTCGGCCCGGTCTACAGCCGGGGCATGTCCGCTACAGCCTCTGGGAATCCGGTCGGCTGGATCGGGGTGGCATTGTCCATCCATACGTTGATGGCGGATATCGTGCCCCCGGGAACGGCGGTGCAGGTGTTCGGTCGCGGCAACACTTCGGATGGTGCCATCGGTACCTTCGGCGCTGCGGCGCGCAAATGCAACAGCAACTTCTACGCTCATTGCCTGGCGGTGAAGGTACCGGTCGCGGTGCCGGGTGGCCAATGGATGCTGGCATTTCGCAGCGACCGCGTCTGGAACCGGCTGCCATGGTGGGTGGCCGTGAGCGGCTTTGTCATCAGCCTGCTGGTAGCGTTGGCGCTGTTTTTGTGGGGCAGGACGCGCATTCGCGCGCTGCGGCTGGCGCAACGGATGACGAGCGCGCTGCGCGACAGCGAGCACCTGCTGAGTTCAATTACCGACAATATTTTCGAGGGCATCTACCGCAACGTGCCCGGCCAGGGGTTGATCTACCTCAACAAGTCGTTGGTGGCGATGTTCGGCTACAACAGTGTTGAGGAGATGCGTGCAGCGCAAGGCGCGATCCTGTACGCGGATCCGGGACGGCGCGAAAGCCTGCGCGCGCTGCTCGAGCAGAACGGCTACTACCGCGGCGAGGAGGTAGAGTACGTACGCCGCGACGGCAGTCACTTCTTCGGCATCAATAACGCGGTGGCGGTGTACGACGAGCAGGGCAACATTGTTTCGATTGACGGTGCGATCAGCGATGTGACCGCACGCAAGGCAGTCGAAGATCGGGTCCGTTATCTCGCGCACTACGATCCGCTTACCGGCCTCGAAAACCGCATTAGCTTTCATAAGCGCGTGCAGCGCGAAATCGCGCAAGCGGCGCGGAGTGGGACGCGGCTGGCAGTATTGTTTCTCAACGTTGATCGCTTCAAGGTGGTCAACGACCTGCTTGGCCACAGCGTCGGCGACAAATTGCTCAAGGCGGTTTCCGAGCGCATTCAGGATTTGCTGCAAGAGCATGATGCCGCGAGCAGGCAGAGCGGCGACGAGTTTCTCGTATTGCTGACCGGCGTCGAGAGCGATGAAGCGGTCGGGAATGTCGCTCAGCGACTGGTCGAAGTCGTAGCCGGCAGCTATTCCATCGGCCAACATGAAATCGCAATTACGCCGAGCGTCGGCGTCAGCTTCTTCCCCGAGCACGGCGATAACGTAGAAACATTGATCAAGTGCGCCGATGCGGCCTTGCACCATGCCAAGGCGAGTGGCCGGCACAACTACCAGGTATATGCGCCGGAATTGAGCGCCGAGCGCCAGAGCCGCGCCGAAATCGAAGCCGATCTGCATGATGCGCTGCAACGCGGCGAGCTGGTGCTGCATTACCAGCCGCAGGTCGAACTCAGCACGCGTCGGATCGTCGGTGCCGAGGCGCTGTTGCGTTGGCATCACCCTCAGAAAGGCCTGATCGCGCCGGATGTCTTTATTCCCGTTGCCGAACAGAGCGGCCTGATCGTGCCGATCGGCGAGTGGGCACTGCGCGAAGCGTGCCGCCAGAATCGTGAGTGGCAGGCTGCCGGGTTGCCGATCGTACCGCTCGCGGTCAACATTTCGGCGGTACAATTCCATCACCGCGAGATTCAGGAAACGATTCTCGATGTGCTGAATACGTCCGGGCTTGACGCCCGTTATCTGGAACTCGAATTGACCGAAACGGCGCTGATGCGCGACATCAGTCGCAGCGCAAAGTTGTTCGAAGAGTTGCGCAAGCTCGGCGTCGAACTTGTTATCGACGATTTCGGCACAGGTTATTCGAGTTTAAGCTATCTGCGCCTGTTCAAGATCGGCAAGCTCAAAATCGACCAGTCGTTCGTGCGCGACATCGGCGTCAGCGATAACAATGCCGCGATTGTGCGCGCGATCATCGGGCTGGCGAAGAACTTCCGGGCGCGTGTCGTGGCCGAAGGCGTCGAGACCGTCAGCCAGCTCGCCTTCATGCGTACCTACGAGTGCGATGACGTGCAGGGCTACTATTACAGCGGTGCCGTTCCGCCGGAAGACTTCGCCCAATTACTGCGGGCGGGCATCGCGCAACGCTGCGCACGGCCAATCGACAACGCGCTACAATAAAATCCGTTCAGCCGCATTTACCGGTCTGCTGCGTAAGCCATCATGGCTGTATTGTCCGTGGCCGGCAGTTTCCATCCTCCGGCGGAAAGACGCCTTGGATTGCCAGGGACGCAAACAATGAACATAAAAATCAAGCGTGTTTACGAGCCGCCGGCACGCGGCGACGGGCAGCGGGTGCTGGTCGACCGCGTCTGGCCGCGTGGCGTCAGCCGTGACGAGGCCAAGCTGGACGACTGGCTGAAGGATGTCGCCCCGAGCACGGACCTGCGCAAGTGGTTCGGCCACGATCCGGCGAAATGGAGCGAATTCCGGCGCCGCTATCGCGCCGAACTCGGCCGCCGTGACGATGCGCTCAGGCCGCTGCTCGAACGTGCGCATCGCGGTACGCTGACACTGCTGTTCGGCGCCAGGGACGAAACACATAACCAGGCGGTCGTACTGCGCGAATGGCTGCAGGAGCGGCTTGCCAAATGAGCGTCCGGGAAACGGACGCGCTGTTCACCGATTTTTACGAACTGACGATGGCGCAGGCGTTTCATGCGGAAGGCATGAACGGCATCGCCGTCTTCGAATTGTTTTTCCGCAAGCTGCCCGACGAGCGCAACTACATCATTGCCTGCGGTATCGAGGCAGCACTTGAGTTCCTCGAGAGCTGGCACTTCGATGCTGAAGATATCGCCCACCTGACCAGCCTCGACAAGTTTTCGCCCGATTTTCTTCAGTTCCTCAAGACGCTGCGATTCAGCGGCGACGTCCACGCGGTACCGGAAGGCACGGCGGTTTTCGGCAATGAGCCGGTCCTGCAAATTACGGCACCGCTGATCGAGGCACAACTTGTCGAAACCTGGCTGCTCAACCGGATTCATTACGCTTCGCTCGTCGCGAGCAAGGCGGCGCGCGTCGTCGATGCGGCGGCGGGGCGGCCGGTCGTCGATTTCGGTGCGCGGCGCGCGCACGGCGAGGACGCGGCGATGGAAGCGGCGCGCGCCGGCTACGTCACCGGCCTGGCCGGTACTTCGAATGTCGCCGCCGGGTGCCGCTACGGGATTCCGTTATACGGCACGATGGCGCACAGCTATGTGCAGGCGCACGCGAACGAGGCGGCCGCCTTTACCGCGTTCACCCGGCATTTTCCCGATACGACCGTACTGGTCGATACCTACGACACTCTCAACGGTGTGCGCGAGGTGATCCGGCTCGCCGAGAAGCTCGGGCCGGGCCGCTCGATCGGCGCCATCCGCATCGATTCAGGCGATCTCGCGAGCCTGGCGCATGAGGCCCGCGCGCTCCTCGATGATGCCGGTCTCGGGGACATCCGTATTGTCGTCTCGGGCGGTCTCGACGAATACAGCGTACAGAAGCTTGTGCGGGACGCGCCGATCGACGCCTTCGGCGTCGGTACCGGACTGGTGGTTTCCGCCGACCGGCCGTCGATCGACTGCGCTTATAAGCTCGTGGAATATGCCGGAACGCCGCGCCTGAAACTCTCGGAAGCGAAGGCACTGTGGCCGGGCCGCAAGCAAGTCTTCCGCCGTGGCGGAGCGACGTTTACCGCCGACACATTGGCGCTCCCCGGTGAAAACATTGACGGCACGCCGCTGCTGGTGCCGGTTGTGCGCGGCGGCCGCAGGCTCGGCGTCAAGCCATCGCTGGGCGACCAGCGCGAGCACTGCCGTCAGCAGCTCGCGGCGTTGCCCGCGTCGCTGCGCTGCCTGGACAGGGCGGCGGACCAATACCCGGTGGACATCAGCAGCGGCCTGCAGGCAATGCGTGAACGCTGCATGGACGGGGTCGCGCACGCCGGATAGCCGTTTTCCGGACCCACTCCGAACCCTCTACCTTGGCGGCTGATAGCCCGGTTCGCCCGGCCCCGGTTGCGTACCCTTCGGTCCGAACAGCAACTGCTGCGGATTGCGCTCAAGGCTCCTGCTCAAGCCTTCGATCGCTTTCGCGGTGCGCTGCAGGTCGTCCAGCGTGGTGCCGAGCTTGGGCAGCGTCTGCTGGGCAAGCTCCGCGCCGGCCGTCTTGCCGGTGGCCGCGAAGCTGCCCAGGCGTTCGCTTGTCTGGTGCAACGAGTCGGTCAAGCGGATGAGGTGGCCGGTCAGCGTATCGATGCGCTTGAGCGTGCTGCGGGCATTCTGTGTCAGTGCCGGCAGCCCGGCCAGACTCGTATCGAGGCGACGCTCAAGCTCGTCGAGATGCTGCGTCAGCTGTTGCGTGGTTGCCAGGATGTCGCCGATGCGCGCCTGGTTCTCGGGGCCGAGTATGCGGTGCAGCGCATCGGCGACAGTATCGAGCTTCCCGATCAGCGTGCGTGCAGCCGAAGTCAGGTCGCTGAAGCCGCCACTGCGCAACGGAATGTGCGCGGGGCTGTTCTCGGAAGACGGCAGCCGTGCGGGACTTTCGCCGCTGTCATTCAGTTCCAGCGTCGCGATGCCGGTGACGCCCTGCGTGACCAGGCGCGCATAGGTGCCGGCCGTTACCGGAATCGACGGATCGATGCTGATGTCGACGAGCGTGCGGCTGACGTCTTGCGG
>DASSOO010000050.1:0-5523 GCA_035700455.1 Gammaproteobacteria bacterium | reverse complement strand
GGTGTGCCCGGTATCGGCGGCATCCATCTGGAAGGCCCGTATCTTGCGCCCGCGCGCAAGGGTGTGCACGACGCGCGTCATTTCCGGAAGCCGGCCGCGGAAGAAATTTCAATAATGACCGCGCCCCATCGTGGCCAAATGCTGGTAACGTTGGCACCCGAGCGCGTGCCGGCAGAAACGATTCGTGCGCTCGCCGATGCCGGCGTGATCGTCTCAGCCGGTCACACCGCCGGAACCTACACCGACATCCGCGCCGGCCTCGACGACGGCGTACGGGGCTTCACACATCTTTTCAACGCGATGTCGCCGTTCGCGAGCCGCGAACCCGGCGCAGTCGGCGCGGCGCTCGAAGATCGCGAAAGCTGGTGCGGCTTGATCGTCGACGGAAAACATGTGCATCCGGCCAGCCTGCGCGTCGCACTCGCCGCCAAACCGCACGGCAAGGTTTTTCTGGTCACCGACGCAATGCCGCCGGTCGGCACGCCGGCTGAAACCTTCGAATTGAACGGCGAAACCATCGCCGTCCGCGATGGCGCATGTTTCACCGCCGGCGGCGTCCTCGCCGGTTCCGCCCTGAGCATGATCGACGCGGTCCGCAACTGCGTCGAACTGCTCGGCCTGCCGCTCGCCGAAGCTGCACGTATGGCCGCGGCATATCCTGCCGATTTCCTCGGCCTCACCGACCGCGGCCGCATCGCGAGCGGCTGCCGCGCCGATTTCGTCGTTATCGATGCCGACTTTCGCGTGCACGAAACCTGGATCGGCGGCGAGTGCAACGCTAAATAAGACGGCACTCCCCCACTACTTCACCGGCTGGCCCAGAATTACCGTTGAAAGCCGTGCGGGGTCGACATACTTCTTGAGCGCACGCTGCATCTCGGCGGCATCCACCTGTTCGAAGTAGCGCGCCATGATGTAGTCGTGGTCGAGCGGCAAGCCGTCCTGGCTGCGCTGCAGCCAGGTCTGACCGATCGCGTCGACGCTTTGTTTGCTGAGTTCGATCCGGCGCAGGCCGATCGACTTTGCCAGATGCAACTGTTCGTCCGACAGCGGCTGCGCAATGGTTTGTTCGAGTACCTTGATAGCGGCCTGACGCGCCTGCTCCACCTTGTCGGGATAGGAGCCGTAGCTGATCTGGAAGCTCCCGCGATGCCGCTTGAAGCTGAATTGCGAATTGACGTTGTAGACCAAACCGAGCTTCTCGCGCAGCACGCGAAAAAGCGGACTTGCGTAGAAGCCGCCCGACAGCAGATCGTTGGCGAGATCGAGCGCGAAATGATCCGGATCGGTGAAATTGAGGTTCAGCGTCTCGGCGAGCACTACCTGGTTCTGTTTCTTGACGGGATCTGGGACAAATACGCGCGTCGCTTTTGACAGCGGCACCGGCGGGTAGTCGGTCTGCGGCTTCGCGCCGCTCCCTTTCCACGCGCCGAAGTACTTCTCCACGACCTGCCTGGCTGACGCCGGCGTAACGTCGCCGATGACGACGATCGTGGTTTCATCCGGCCGGTAAACCTTCTTGTAATACGTTTCCAGTTTCGCCGGCGTGAGCGAATGGACGCTTTTCGCTGTCGAGATTCGCAACGCAGGATCGCTCTTCGGCAGCATTGCTTGCTGGACTGCCAGGCCGAACTGGAACTGCGGACTTGCGAGCTGCCCTGCCGCCTGCCGTGCCAGCAGCGTTTGCTGCATCTTGAATGCTTGCGCGGGCAGCGCCGGATGCAGCAGATCATCGGCGAGCAGCCTGACGCCGTCATCGAAATATTGCGGCAGGACCGACAGCGAGAAATTCGGCCCGACGGAGAGGTCCGCGCCGATCTTGTCCTGCGCGGCCTCAAACTGCAGCCGGTTCATGCCTTTCGGCCCCCAGTCGAACAATGTCGCGAGCAGATCGCTGACACCCTTTTGCCCCTCCGGCGCCTGCATGTCTTCGTTCTCATCCACTGCGCCATAGAGGCTGACCGAATGGCTGATCTTGAGCGGTTGCACGATCAGACGCAGGCCGTTGTCGAGCCGCATGTCGACCGGACGCAGGAACGGCTTCGGGCTCGGCAGCCTGGCCAGCGCCTGCGCCGCCCAGTCGGGCAATGTGACCGGCCCCTGCGGCTTACTGCCGAAAGACTCGGTGCCGCCGAATCCCTGGCCCGACTTCGGCTTCGCGCCCGGCGTGGGCTTCGCGATGAGCGTAATCGCATGAGCGAGATTGAGGGTTTTCGTCACCTGTACGTTCACCGCCGCGGGCGTCACCTTGCGCAGCCGCGCCAGCTCCTCGGCGGGTGAATCGAGCCCGGCAAGCGCGAGCGCGTCGGTCCAGGTCTGCGCCAGGCCAAAAATCGAATTGCGTTGCAACTCCTGGTCGAGTACGGCGCGACGCTTGGCTGCGGCAACAAGATCGGCGGAGATACCGTTTTTACGGACATTCGTAATCGCTGCGACCAGCGCCTGCCGGACCGCGTTCGCGTCGCCGCCGGGGGGATAGATGGCGTAAGCGAAACCGATGCCCGCTTCCGGCATCGTCTGCATCTCGAAGCCGGCTGCAAGCGCCTTGCCTTCGTAGCGCAATGCGGCAATCGGGCCGCGCTGCGAAGAAAGTACATGCGATGCGAGTTCGGCAGCCGGGTAATCCGCGCTGCGATAACCGGGCATGCGGAAGGCGACGAGCACGATGCCGTAGGGCTGGTCGCTCGGCGTCGTGAAGGTCGCGGCTTTCACCGGCGCAAGATTGATGGGCAGCTTCTCGGGGACTTTCTTCGCTGGGATCGATCCGTAAAAAGCCTTGACCTTCGCCAGCACGGCCTGCGGGTCGACGTTGCCGGTTACCACCAGCAGCGCGTTGTTCGGCGCGTACCACTGTTCGTGGAATTGCTTCAGCATTGCGCCGGTGGTCTTGTCGAACGAGGCTTTGGTGCCAAGCGCATCGTGTGCGTACGGGGTGCCGGCGAACATGTGCGCCAACAGTTTCTCGTAGAGCAGATAAAACGGCGTCGACTTGTCGCGCGCAACTTCCTGTTCGATTGCGCCGCGTTCTTTCTGCCAGTCGGCTTCGGTATTGTTGACGCCGCTCATCCGAATTGCGCCGACGCGCAGCGCGACATCCACGTCGCCTGCCGGTACAAGAAAGAAATACGATGTGATGCTGTTGGTGGTGTAGGCGTTGAGCGCGCCGCCCATGCGTGCGTAGATTGCGGACAATTGGTCGCCGGTGAGCCCGGGCGAGCCGCGGAACATCATGTGCTCCTGCGCATGCGCCATGCCCGGAAAACCTGCAGGCGCTTCGTTGGCGCCGACCCGGTAGGTGATCTGCTGCGCCGCGACCGGTGCAAGCGGATCGCGCACGATGACGACCTTGAGCCCATTCTTCAGTGTCGCCCGCGTCACCTGCGTCTTCGCGGCGGCGGGCTTTGGCGTGGCCGTGAGCGGGTTACTGGAGGATGTCGGTGCCGTCGAACAGGCGGCAAGCGCCAGTGCGACAATCCAGGTCGTGCAGCGAAGCAATTTGTACAACGTCATTCTCCTGAAGCAGGCGGCTCCGCCCGTTGCGGGGCTTTTCGGGAAGCAGCGAGCAGTGTCCCCCAAATACGGCGGGGTACTCAAGTTTAAAAGCGGCCGACGCGGGGACGGTTAATCGACTTCGTCTTCGGGGAGAGGGAAATCCGAAGGCGACTCAAGATGCGGCAGCGAGATTCCGATGCAGCCCGCCGATTGCCCGCGTCATCTTCTCATCGATGCCCGCTGCGGCCGCGAACTCCGGCCAGCGCGCGACCGCTTGCACGACGTCGTCAATAATCCCCTGCGCGCGCGGCGCCGTGATGCGAAAACGATCGGCAACGGCCAGCAAGTCATCACGCGTAATCCCATCCCGCTTGCCATTGATGCTCATCTGGTGGCGGTTGGTCCATTGACCCTGCGGGTTGTAGGCGAGATTCACATCGAACGCCGGCGCGAGCGACCAGCGGCCGTTGCGGTCCATCAGGAATGCGATGTTCTTGGTGTGGTCGTCCTGGTTGCGGCCGGCGACGTTGAAGGTCATGCGCCGGAACTGCTGCTCGAGCGCGTCCTTGCCAAGTTCCAGCCGCTCGATCACCTGCATCGCCTGCTCGTAGCCGTAGGCGCCGGCCTGGTTGAAGTCGAAGTGCGCGATGCCGCTCAGCGTCAGCATGTGCACGCGATCGCCGTCGGGCAGCCGGTCGAAGCGGCGCGTCATGAAGTGGCTGCGGCCGTTCTCGTGGAGCAATCGGCACTCGGACATTTCGAGACCGGCGGCGCGCGCCATCAGGTAATAGGCGTATTCGATCAGGCCGTAGCCGAGCGGATCGGCGAGCGGCTCCTTGTCGCGGTTGTGCGCGACGCCGTCGAACTTCAGCAGCCAGTACTCGAAGCCGGGCGGCGCCGGCACCTGGCCGGAGCGCACTTCGTTCGTTTGCGGGTTCCAGGCGATGATCGCTTTCGCGCGTGCGCCGCCGGCCGATACGCCGACCTGCAGAATGTCGTTCATCGCCGCGCGGCGTTCGTCGCCGTCGCCGGCGAGGCTCACGTGAAAGTCGGCGCGCTCGGACAGGATCTCGTTCGCAAGTTCCACGAGGTCGCCGATATCGATTTCGTGCGAGCCGCCGCGGGCGCGGTTGGCCGGATGGAACGTCAGCGCACCCATGCCGCGCGTGCCGATGTACAGCAGCCGGTCGACCGGCGAGAAGTCGGCGGCGGAACGGCCGGTACGCGCGAGCCACGCATCGATGACGCGGTGGCCGAACTTGTCCGGCAGGGAATCCGCAAGCAGCCCGGGCAGGCCGTAATAGGTTTCGCGCGCGAGCTCCGGAAATTCGTAAATGCGCGGTCCGAGCGGCATCGTCAGCGGTGCGATCTGGATACCGCTTTGCTGAAACGTGCGCGTGTATTCGAAAGCCGCCAGCGCGCGGTCGGGGTTCCAGCTCACCGCGCCGACCGGCGCGCCCCACAGCCGGACCTCGGCTACCGTTCCTGGTCGGGCCATTTCCACTCCGCGCTTTCGGGTTGATCCGCCGGCGCCGTGCCGCGCTTGCCGCGAGCCCGCTCGCGCACTCGCCCGCGCGCCTCGGCGAGCGCGACCGGGCTGACCGGCGGTGCCGGAATCAACTGGTCGAGGCCGTCCAGCAGATCGAGCGCGCGCAGAATGCGGATCAGGCTCTGGATGTCGATGACACGGCCGGTTTCGAGCTTCGATACCGTCCGCCGTGCGACCCCCGCCTCGCGTGCAACCGCCGCCTGCGTCTCGTTGCGGTTGAGGCGGTGACGGGCCACACGCTCGCCGAGTTCCTTCAGAACCTCGGCATCGGACAGAGAGCCAAGCGCATTAATGTTCACGTTCGATCATATTAAGCTCAAAAACAGGTATAGTATGATCGATCGGACTCATTAAATCAATACATTTAAATGTGCGCGATCGCACGCCCTAAGGCTCATTCTCGAAATAATGTGCGTGAGCGCGCGCACTAACGGTTCAGCTACCACTGCCGGATACAGTTAATCACGGCGACTGCTTCCTTG
>DASSOO010000049.1:0-14831 GCA_035700455.1 Gammaproteobacteria bacterium | reverse complement strand
TGTGCAGCACCGTGGCGGCGAAGCGCTGGATGCCTCTCTGCTGCTGATGCCGCTGGTCGGTTTCCTGCCGGCACACGACGAGCGCATAAAGGGAACAGTCGAAGCGATTCAGAACAACCTGATGAACGACGGCTTTGTCATGCGCTATTCGCAGGCGGAAAGCGAAGACGGTATGAGCGGTGAGGAAAGCGCATTCATCATTTGCTCGTTCTGGCTGGCCGATAACCTGGCGATGATGGGGCGCGAGGACGAGGCACGCGAGCTGTTCGAGCGCCTGCTGTCGATTCGCAACGATGTTGGGCTGTTGTCGGAAGAATACGATCCGCGCACCCGCCGCCTGATCGGCAATTTTCCGCAGGCGTTTTCACATGTAGGCCTGATCAATACGGCGCACAATCTGAAACAGGGACAAGGCCCGGCGGAGCATCGTGCAGGGCCCTGATGCGGTAGCTGCTTATGTCAAAAGAGCGGACTGTTGAACAGGAACTCGACAGGCTTGCCTACCACCTGTTGCGCGAGCAAAACGCGATTCTCGCTCGCTGGCGCCGCCGGATCGAGGCGCAAGACGGCACTTCCACGCTCGCAAAACTGTCGATGGCGGAGTTTACGGATCACATCCCGGAAATTCTCGATCGATTTTCGCACGGGCTGCGCGGCGAGAGCGGCAGCGATTCCAGGCAGCTGGCGGAACGTCACGGCGCACACCGCTGGCAGCATGGCACCGACCTGGCCGAAATCGTCAATGAATGGCGTCTGCTGCACGAAACGCTGGCCGACGAGGTGCGCCAGTGCGCCGCGGGACTCGATCTCGGCAGGACGAGCCTGCACGTGGCTTATTGGCGGCTTGCCGAGCAGATTCATCAGGGCATCGAGTACAGTATTAAAGAGTTCGAGTCACGCCAGCGCCTGACAGCCGACGCACGCGTGCGCGAGCTCGAAGCGGTTTCCGAACGGCGCGAAACGCAGGAGCGAGAGCGGGGCCAGCAGTTGCGCGAGGCATCTCACGACCTTCGCGGCAGCCTGCAGATCGTGCGCATGTCGTCGGAAGCGCTCAAGCGCCACAAGCTCGATCCCCGAGCCGCCGAAATCGTCGCACGCATCGATACCGCAACCGAGAACCTGCACCGATTGTTGAACGATCTGCTGGATTTTGCGCGCCTCGAAGCAGGGCGCGAACAGCGCCAGGTAACGGATTTCGACGCGGCCGCGCTGCTGCGTGACCTTGCCGAGGGTCTGCGGCCGCTGGCCCAGGCCAGGCAACTCGAATTACGCATCACCGGGCCGTCCGGACTGACCGTCCGCGGCGATGCCTCCAAGGTGCGGCGCATCGCGCAAAACCTCACCCTGAATGCGCTCAAGTACACGCAGGCCGGTCATGTCGAAGTCGGCTGGAAACGCGAATCGAACGATAGATGGCTGTTTTACGTGGCCGATACCGGGCCCGGGCTTGCGGATTCCGCGGCCAAGCCCCTCGCGCGCAGTCTGAAGGACGCGTCCGACAACATCTCTTCACCTCATCTGGACGATCTCGATGATACCGACGGCTCTGCCGGACCGGCGCAGCGGCGCGCCGAGGTTGCCGAAGTCGACAGCTTCAGCGAGGGCATCGGGCTGCTGATCGTGCACCAGCTGTGCAAGATGCTCGATGCAATACTCGAGGTTGAATCCGAAGCCGGCCGCGGCACGCTGTTTCGCGTTTTACTGCCGAGCGATTACCCGCAAGATCGGTAAATTCAGTCCCGCGGTTATGCGGCCGCCTGATCGTGCGGCGGCGCCATGAACTCGGGGCCGACCGGGTCGTGAATCGCTTCCTTGAGGATGCGATCGATTTCGGCGAGCGCGTCTGCGTCGAGATGCCATCCGTCGATGTCGCCGACCTCTTCGAGCTGTGCCGGACGGCGTGCTCCCCATAGCGCAATGTTGCTTTCGTAGCGGTCGAGTATCCAGCGCACTGCGAGCGCCAGCACGCTGCGGCCGTAGTTGTCGCGGGCGAACCGGTCGAGCCGGGCGGTCGCGTCGAGGTACTGCGCGAAGCGCGGCGGCTGGAACTTCGGATCGCTACTGCGCAGGTCGTCGCTGTCGAAGCGCCGGTCGCGATTCATTTTGCCCGACAACAAGCCGCGGCACAGCGCGCCGTAAGCCAGCAGCGTCAGGCGTTCGTGCTCGCAATACGGCAGCACGTCGTTCTCGATGCCGCGCTCGAACAGATTGTACGGCGATTGCGAAACATGCAGCGGTGCGGCCGCGGCGAAGGCGCGCGTGGTTTCGGGATCGAAATTGCTGACGCCGATTGCGCGGATCTTGCCGGCTGCGCGGAGCTCTGCCATGACAGCAGCGGTGTCTTCAACCGGTATCGATTTGTCCGGCCAGTGCACCTGATAGATGTCGATGTAGTCGGTACGCAGGCGGCGCAGCGACTCCTCGACTTCGCGGCGAATACGCGGTGCCCGTGCGTTGCGGACGATGTCGTTGTCGTTGTGCCATTCGAGCCCACACTTGGTCGCGAGTACGACAGTGTCGCGGCGCCCGCGCTCGGCAAGCGCGAGGCCGACGACTTCCTCCGAACGGCCGAAGCCATACACGGGCGCGGTGTCGATCAGCGTGATACCGCGGTCGAGCGCGGCATGAATGGTGCGAATGGATTCGGCGTTGTCGGCGCCGCCCCAGGCCCATCCCCCGATAGCCCAGGTGCCGAGGCCGATGCGGGTAGGGGCGAGGCCGGTATCGGCTATCTCGAGCGTTTCCATACGCGGGGGTCCTCCTTGGAATCCGTCAGTCAACGATAACATAGTCCGCGTGCACCGGGCAGCCTGTCGGTTGCGATACTTTCATCTATACTCAAAGACGAATTTTCCATTCCGGCTGGGCCGGCAACGCGAGGTCACAAGATGGAAATCGCCAGTGAAAACCGCCGCAAAGATATCGTCGGCAGGGTCAAGAATATTCTGTTTCAGCCGCGCGCCGAGTGGGGGGTGATTGCCGAAGAGCCGGCGACGCCGAAGTCGCTGTACCTCAACTACATCATGCTGCTGGCGGCGATCGGCCCGATTGCGTCGATCATCGGCAATTCGGTCGTCGGCGTAACCTTGCCATTCGTTGGCGGCCATTATCGCGTGCCGCTCGGTAACAGCATCGGCTATGCGGTCCTTGCATACGTGCTGACGCTGGTCGGCGCTTTCGTGCTGGCGCTGGTGATCGAGACGCTGGCGCCAAACTTCGGCGGCGTGAAGGACCGCACGCAGGCGCTGAAAGTGGTCGCCTACAGTTGGACGCCCTCGTGGATTGTCGCGGTGGTGCAGATTTTCCCGGGCAGCATACTGCTGGGCCTGCTGGCACTGGCCGCCGGTATCTACGGCCTGTACTTGCTGTACCTCGGCCTGCCGCCGGTGATGAAGTCTCCGCCGGAGCGCGCCGTCGGCTATACGGCTGCGAGTGTGATCGCCGCGATCATCATTTATCTTATTATCGGATGGCTGGCGGCGATGACGATCAGCTACCCGACATTGTCGGCGCTGGAGCATTAGTTTCTTGCTCCTTCTCCCTCAGGGAGAAGGTCGGGATGAAGAGTAACAAACTCTCCTCAGCCTGCCCCTCTCCTTGGGGAAAGGAACAAGAGCGTCTAAGCGACGGCACCGAACGCGTCGCGCGTCAGGTTTTCCGGCGCGCCGTCGGTGACAACGACATTGTCTTCGATGCGGATGCCGCCGTAACGGCGGAAGCGGTCGACCTTTTCCCAGTCCACGTGACGTGCATGCTCGCTTTGCTTGAGTTGTGCGAGCAGTGGCGCGATGAAATAAAGGCCCGGTTCTATCGTCAGCACCTGGCGCGGTTCGAGCTTGCGCGTGAGGCGCAGGAACGGGTGGCCGGCCGGGCGCTCGATCGTGCCGCCGTCGCGCGCTGCCTGCGTGCCGCCGACGTCATGGACCTGCAGTCCGAGCAGGTGGCCGAGACCGTGCGGCAGGAAGGTACCTGAAATACCGGTCGCGACAATCGCTTCCGCGTCGAGGCCGACGAAGCCGAAATCCGCCAGCAGTCCGGCGATCGCGCGGTGCGCCTGCAGGTGCAGGTCGCGAAAATCGACGCCGGCGCGCGCGGCCAGCCCAAGTTCGCGCTGTGCCGCATCAAGTGCCGCGACCAGTTCACCGAATTCGTCGGCGGCCGCGGAATAGCTGCGGGTGATGTCGGAAGCATAGCCGTTGACGGTCGCGCCGGCATCGATCAGGAACGAATACCGTTCACGCGGCGCTTCCCGATCGAACAACTGGTAGTGCAGCGTCGAGCCGTGATCGTTGAGTGCGATGATCGCGCTGTACGGCAGCTCTTCCTGGGTTTGCACGGTAGCCCGCAGGAACGCGAGCAGGATATCGTATTCCCCCGCGCCGTCGCGAAATGCCGCGGCCGCCGCCGCATGGCCTCGCGCGCCGCGCCGGCTGGCCTCGCGCAGGCAAGCGAGTTCGTAGTCGGTTTTGTAAGCGCGCTCGTAGTGCAGCGGGTGCAGCAGTTTGTCCGGGTTCGCCGCGGCAAACCCCCAGTCTTCGAAGCGCGCATCCCATTCGCCGATGAACGCCGCACCGGAGGCGCCGTCGAGATGTTTGCGCGCGTCATCGAGTTCGCCGATGAAGCGGATATCGAACTGCTCGACCCAATAGCCCGTCGGCGGTTCCGGCGGCTTGTACCAGAAATCTTCCGAACGGTGATACAGCAGCACCGGCGCCGCGCCGGGACGGTAGATAATGAAGCAATCCGGGTTTTCGGTCAGCGGCAGCCAGGTGTTGAAATGCGGGTTCACCTTGAATCGCGCGGTACTGTCGTCGAGGAAGTGTTCTCGCAGGCTGCCGGAAAAAATAACCGCGCAGTCGAAGCCGGCCTCGGCGAGTGCCCGGTCGAAGCGCTTGCGGACAGTGTCGACGTGAGCTGGATAGGTGCTGGCAAAGTCGGCGTTCATTGCGGTACCTTGGCGCGACAGGGGCGCGAACGGGACAAACGAGGAGAAGCGAAAATGCGACTTATCTTAACATGCGGCCTGCTGGCGCTGATGGCGCTCGCCATGCCTGCCGCGCGTGCCGCCGAGCAGCCGAGCGCTCCCCACGTCGTCGTCACGGGGCAGGGGCACGTCGAAGTCGTGCCGGATGTGTTCCGTATCCAGCTCTCGGTCGAGCAGCGCGACAAGAACATCGAAAAGGCCAAGCAGGCGGTCGATGCGGCAAGCGCACGCGCGATCGGAGTTGCGCGCAGTTTCAGTATCGCCAAGCGCGACATCACTTCGACGCGCATCTTCATTGCGCCGCAATACGACTACAGCAACAAGCAGCGCCGGTTGATCGACTACGAAGTGCGTCGCCAGATTACGCTGGTGCTACGCGACATCGACAAGTACGACCGGCTGCTCGATGCGCTGGTCAAGGCCGGTGTTACCGGCATCGACGGCGTGTCGGCGAGCTACAGCAAACCGCAGTCGCTTACCGACCAGGCGTTTACGCGTGCGGTGGCCGCCGCGAAAGCAAAGGCAAAACATCTGGCCGACGCTTTCGGTGCGAGGCTGGGCGCGGTTTATTCGATCGTCGAGCAAAGCTCGCCATTGCCCGGTCCGCGTCCGCTCGCAATGAGCAAGGCGAGCTATGCCGGTGCGGCTTCGGAACCGGGCACGATCGACGTCGAAGCATCCATCCGGGCGACCTTCCTGCTCAAGCCGCGCTGAGCGCTGTCGGGGCAGGGATGCAGTCACACGAAAAAGGCGGGCAGCGACGCGAACGCCGGGGCGGCGCAGATTGCCGCGCCCGCGAATTTCGATAAAGGCACGCGGCAAGCGGCGGGGCGGACGTGCCCGCAACACGGTCGTCCTGGCCCGGCAGATACGGCCGGGTGGCAGGTTCTAGAGGGGGGGTTGGTACGGGATTGTCTTGAAGCCGCTTTGCGCCTGCTCGGCCTGCGTTTTGTTTGCCGGCGCCTGGCGGGCGACGTTTTTGCCGAAGCAGTTATAGACGCCGAAGCTCTGTTTCCCGCGGTCCGGTGCGCCGATCGGCGCGACCGCATCGCCGCCAAGCTCGACCGCCCGGTTGCGGGCGAGGTTGGTAAGGTCGGTTTCGATCGCCGACTGCGGCCGGTTGAAGAAGCCGGCCTGGTTGATGACCGAAGCCGTCACCTTGCCGAGCTGGTGGCAGCTCGCGGCCTGCGCCGGCGTCACCGCGACGACATTGCGCGCCTGCGGTTTAACATTGATCCAACTGCCGCAGCCACCGATGAGCGCGGCACAGGCCGCGATCATCGCCAGCCGCGCCGGTTTCACTTCGCGGCCTCCGGCGAGTGGATGGCGTGCAGCGTGATGTCGAACACCAGCTCGCCCGCGGGTGCGCCGCTGCGCGGATGCTTCCCATAGGCGAGGTCGGACGGAATCCAGAAGCGCGCCTTCTCGCCGGCAACCATCAGCGGGATCGCCTCCTGCCAGCCTTTGATCAGGTGATCGAGCGGGAACGTCGCCGGTTCGCCGCGTACCACCGAGCTGTCGAACATTTTGCCGTCGGTAGTCCAGCCGGTGTAGTCGACGGTGACGGTATCGGACAGCTTCGGGTGCACCTTGCCGTCGCCCGGCTTCAGCACCACGTAGGCAAGTCCGGATGGCAGTTTTTTCGCCGCTGCCGGCGGTGCGGCCACGTCGGCCGGTGCGGGGATGGACTGCCCGCTTCCGGCGAATGCGGCCATGCTGAAGACTCCGAGGGCTACGATGGCAAGAATACGTTTCACGGCAAGCTCCCGTTCTCGTAACGATGCGCAAACTCTACCACAGGCGCGTGCCGGCGCGCCGCCGCGCACACCCGCGGTATGCTAAAGTAAAGCCGCTATTCTTTTATCCTGACCACAAGGAGGTGGCCAATGGCCAGCGTTGAAAAGGTTGAAAAGGAGTACGACCAGATCAAAAGCGACGTCGAGTCGCTGAAGGCCAATCTCAAATCCATCGCCGAAACCCTCAAGCGCCAGACCGAATCCCAGGCGCGCGCCGGCTACGAGAAGGTGCGCGAGATCGGCGACAAGGCGCGGCACCAGGCCAAGCAGGGTGCCGCAATCATTGAAGACCAGATCGAAGAACGCCCGCTGATCAGCGTGCTGACCGCCTTTGGCGTCGGCTTCGTGATCGGCAAGCTCCTCAACAGGCACTGAAGCGACCGGCATGACACCAGGTCGCTGCTGCTGCTGAAGGGGTGGCGGACGTGAAAAAACAACAAACGTTGCCGCTGATGCTGACGGCAACCATCACGGGGACGGCGATTCTGATCGCAATGAGCGGAGTCGCGTTCCTGAGTTATGGGTTGTACGCGGGCTTGCTGGCCGCGTTCGCGATCGGGCACTGGGCCGCCGCGCTGGCAACCGCCGGCGGCGCCTTTGTTGGCGCGATCCTGTTCGTCGGTATCGCGACCAGGCTCCTGTCGTGGCGGCATGGTCTGCGCCACAAGGTGCGCGAGTACAAACGGCCCGGGACTTATGCGGATCGCATCGAGACGGAGATCGACGCAAGGCTGGAGCCGGAAGTTTCGAACCTGATCGGGCATAACCCGAAGGCTGCCGTGCTGGTCGGGCTCGCTCTTGGCGTCGCTGCCGGATCGAGCCGCGGCGTACGCCGGTTCCTGATGGAACTCGGGCGCGACCTCGACCTGATCCGCTGAAAGTTCACCGTCCACAGCCGCCGTTGCGCGGGGGACGTTGCTGCGCGTGAACTTTATCCGACATATCATTCTCTAAAAGCCATTTGCCTGGGAGAATCCGATGAACCGCGCACGCCCGATCCGTTTCATTCTTCTGGCTTTCGCACTGGCAGTTGCCGCGCCGGTGGCGCTCGCCGCCGATATTCCGTCCACCGCGTATTCCGCGCTGCACTGGCGCAACATCGGGCCGTTCCTCGGCGGGCGCTCGATCGCGGTCGCAGGCAACGCGGCCACGCCGCATACCTTTTACTTTGGCGCCACGGGCGGCGGCATCTGGAAGACCACCGACGGCGGCAAGTCGTGGATCGACGTCTCCGGCCAGGCGCTCAAGACCGGCGCGGTCGGCGCGCTCGCAATCGCACCTTCCGATCCGAACGTGATCTACGCCGGCATGGGCGAGTCGTTCATTCGCGGCGACATGGCGACCGGTGACGGTGTCTACAAATCGACGGACGCCGGCAAGACCTGGAGTAACGTCGGCCTCAGGGACACGCACGTCATCAGCAAGATCGTCGTCGATCCGCGCGACCCGGAGCATGTCTATGTCGCGGCGCTTGGTCACGTGTTCGGCCCGAACAGTGAGCGTGGCGTGTACGAATCGACCGACGGCGGCGCGCACTGGAAAAAGATTCTTTACGTCAACGACAAGACCGGCGCGGTCGATCTCGCGATCGATCCGCACAACCCGCGCATCCTGTTTGCGGCGATGTGGCAGGCCTACCGGCGGCCGTGGAAGCTTTCCAGCGGCGGCCCCGGCAGCGGTTTGTACAAGACCACCGACGGCGGCGCGCACTGGAAAAACATTTCCAGGAACCCGGGCATGCCGCAGGGCATTCTCGGCAAGATCGGCGTGTCGGTCTCCGGCGCCGACTCGAATCGCGTCTACGCGATTGTCGAAGCAAAAGCCGGCGGCGTGTTCCGCTCCGACGACGGCGGCGCCACCTGGACGCGCACTTATCATGAGTCGGACCTGACGCAGCGCGCGTGGTACTTCACGCGCATCTACGCCGACCCGAAGAACGTCAACCTGGTCTACGCGCCGCAGGTCGACGGCGTCTTCAAGTCGACCGACGGCGGCGCGAGCTTCAAGCCGCTCGACGTGCCGCACGGCGACGTGCACGTGATGTGGATCGATCCCGCCAACCCCGACATCATGATCAACGGCAACGACGGCGGCGCGACTGTCAGCTACAACGGCGGCGAATCGTGGAGCCGCGAAGACAACCAGCCGACCGGGCAGTTCTATCACGTCGCGCTGAGCGACGCGTTCCCGTTCAGCGCCTACGGCGCGCAGCAGGATCGCGGCTCGGTCGAAGTGGCGAATCGCAGCGACAGCTACGGCATTCTGCCGGCGGACGTGCACAATGTCGCCGGCGGCGAAAGCGGTTTCGTCGTGCCGGTACCGGGCAAGCCGTGGATCACCTACGGCGGCGGCTACGACGGCCTGCTCGAACGCCTGAACCGGCGCACCGGCCAGCGCACGCTGGTCGACGTGTGGCCGGATAACGTCATGGGCCACGCGGCGAAAGACATCAAGTACCGCTTCCAGTGGACCTACCCGATCATGATTTCGCGGCATGCGCCGCACGCGCTTTACGTGGCCGCGCAGTACGTGTTTCGCAGTACCGACGAGGGCCGGAGCTGGAAGCGCATCAGTCCCGACCTCACGCGCAACCTCAAGGATAAGCAGGCTTCGTCCGGCGGCCCGCTGACGCAGGACAACACCTCGGTCGAGTATTACGATGTCGTGTTCGCGCTCGCCGAGTCGCCGGTCAAGCAAGGTGTGCTGTGGGCCGGCTCCGACGACGGGCTGGTGCACGTGTCGAAGGACGACGGCGCGCACTGGGAGGACGTGACGCCGCGCGGCCTGCCCAAACTGTCGACGATCAGCATCATCGAGCCTTCGCACTTCGACGCCGGCACCGCATTTCTTGCCGCACGCCGCTACCGGCAGGACGATTTCAAGCCGTATCTTTACAAGACCACAGATTATGGCGCGCACTGGACGCGCATCACCGACGGCTTGCCGGACAACGAGTCGAGCTTCGTTATCCGCCAGGACACGCAGGACAAAAACCTGTTGTTCGCCGGCACACTGACCGGCGTCTACGTGTCTTTCAATGGCGGCGACGACTGGCAGTCGCTGCAACTCAATCTGCCGCACGTGCCGGTACGTGACATGGCGATCCAGCCGCGCGCGAGCGCGCTGGTGTTGGCGACGCATGGCCGCGCATTCTGGGTGCTCGACGACCTGCAGCCGCTGCGTGAGATGAGCGAAAAGGCTGCCGACGCCGAACATTACCTGTTCACGCCGGAACCGGCTTATCTCGCCGGCGGCTTCAGCTTTTCGCGGCCGGGCTTGGCGATCGGCGAAAACCCTCCGAACGGCGTCGTCGTTTACTATGACCTGAAGAAAGCGGCGGCGAAAGGCGAAACTGTTAAGCTGACGTTCGCGACGGCAGCCGGCAAAACCATCGCGAGTTTTACCAATCACACCGACGCCCACGGTAAGCCGCTGCATGAGAACAAGGAGTTCTACCCGCCGAAGGAGCCGCGCCAGCCGGGCGTCGTGCCGGCCAAGGCGGGCATGAACCGTTTTGTCTGGGATTTGCGTTACCCGGAGGCGACCGCGGTTCCCGGTGCTGTGCTGTGGTTCGGCTCGATGCGCGGCCCGCGCGTGGTGCCCGGTACGTACCAGGTGACCTTGACCGTCGGCAAGGCGAGCGAAACGCGCAAGTTCACGATTTTGAAGGATCCGCGCAGCAGCGCCAGCCAAGCGGATCTCGAAGCCCAGCTTGCGCTGTTGCAGCAAATTCACGACAAGCTCGACGCAACCGACAAGAGCATCCTGCAACTGCGCAAGGTGCGCGACCAGATTAATGCCTACGTCGAGCAGGTTGCGAAGGAGCCGGCCGGTGCGGACGTCAAGAAGGCGGCGCAGCCGATCGTCGATCGACTCGACGACATTGAGGCGGCGCTGATCCAGACCAAGGCGCACTCCAGCGAAGATCCGCTCAATTACCCGATCCGCCTCAACAACAAGCTGGCGGCGCTCGCAGTGACGGTGGGCGCAGGTTCGTCGCGGCCGACACAGCAGGAGCATCAAGTCTTCGCCGAACTGTCGGGACAGGTCGACAAGCAGTTGCAGCGCCTGGACACGGTATTGCACGAGCAACTGCCGAAGTTGAACGCGCTGATCGGCAACAACAAGATTCCGCCGATCACTGTCCCGGGTGCGAAGATGTAACGCAGCGGACGGGAGCGGCCGCGGGTAGCGATTCTTTGAAATTGCCACCAAAGGCCGCTCCTGTGCCGGCTTGATTCAGGCGAGGACATGTCATGGACGACAAGAGCAAGTTACCGCCCGGCCTCAAGGGCCGGCTCAAGCAGCGCTTCGGCCACGCCGGCGTGGCAATGTTCGCGTTCCTCGGTTGCGTGATCGCGATAGCGTTGGTCGGCGTCGTCGCGCTGCTGCTGCGCTGGCCGCTGCTGTTTCCGAGCCTTGGTCCGACGGTGCTGCTGCTGTTCGAGAAAGAGCAGCGCCCGTCGGCGTGGCCACGCAACATCCTCATCGCCCATGCGATCGCGATCTGCGCCGGCTGGATCAGCCTGTGGCTGTTCGGTCTGATGCACGCGCCCGACGTGATGGCCATGGGCGTCACGCCGGCGCGCCTCGGCTGTGCCGCGTTTGCGGTTGCGCTGACCGCCTTCGTCAAGCATCTGCTGAAGGCGCCCCACCCGCCGTGCGGTGCGACAACGCTGATGGTCGCGCTGGGCTTCTTCACCACCGGTTTCCAGTTGGGCGTGCTGTACTTCGGACTTGTGCTGCTGACAATCTTCAGCCTCGCGCTGAACCGTCTGTGGGGTGTGCCGATGCCGGTATGGGGGAAGCCGGCGGAATCGAGTTAAGATAGCTGCCGCTATTCTCCTGGTCATTCCCGCAAAGGCGGAAATTTCGGGCCAACCAAGATGGATTCCCGCCTTCGGGGAATGACAACAAGCAAACTACAAAAGAGTAATGACGTTACCTTACGATGCCGCTGAAGCGGTAGCATTGCTGCGCCGCGCGGACCGGAGGCTGGCGCGCTACATCGATCGCATCGGGCCGTTTGCACTGGTGCCGCGGCTGACCGAGCATCCGTTTCGCGTGCTGCTGCGCGCGATCGTTTATCAGCAGCTTTCCGGCAAGGCGGCCGCGGCAATTCATGGACGCGTGCTGGCGCTGTTGCCGCGCCGCGCAATCGGGGCGCGCCACCTGTTGCAGTTGTCGGACGAGTCGCTGCGCAGCGCGGGACTGTCCGCAGCCAAGGTGCGGGCGGCGAGAGATCTTGCGGCCAAGACGCTGGATGGCACGGTGCCGAATGCGGCGCGATTGGCGTTGCTGAGCGATGACGAGATCGTCGAGCGCCTGACGACAGTGCGCGGCGTTGGCCGCTGGACGGTCGAGATGCTGTTGTTGTCCGGTCTTGGCCGGCCCGACGTGATGCCGGTCCATGATCTCGGCGTGCGCAAAGGCTTTATGACGGTGTATGGAATGTCCGAGCTTCCGGCGCCGACTGCAATCGCCGAACATGCCGAACGCTGGCGGCCTTACCGCTCCGTCGCAAGCTGGTATCTGTGGAGGGTCGTCGATACCGTGACGCCGGTCATGGAGCGGGCGGCCAAAACACCTTAGCCTGAAACTGCTTTTTCCCAAGGACTCACACGCGCCGCTTTCCCGCCCACGGCGCCACGGCAAAGGAATGCAGCCGTCCATGTTGCG
Source organism: Gammaproteobacteria bacterium (assembly GCA_035700455.1). GTDB lineage: Bacteria > Pseudomonadota > Gammaproteobacteria > Natronospirales > DASSBR01 > DASSBR01. The sequence continues at coordinate 2,372 of DASSOO010000049.1, read as the reverse complement.
TAAGAAAGACGGTAGTACGGTACCTGGAGCACGCCCCGCCGATCTCTCCGGGACCGGTTGGCGCGCGGTTGTCATGCGCGTCGGCACCAGCGTCAAGGAAAATAACCTGACGCTGGTTTCGGCGGGCGTCGCATTTTACGGATTGCTCGCAATCTTTCCGGCGCTGACCGCACTGCTCTCGATCTACGGGCTGGTTGCCGACCCGGCGCAGGTGCAGCAACAGATCGGTGCGGGCGGCGGCATGCTGCCGCCAAGTGCGCGCCAGTTGCTGTCGTCAAATGCTGGCGGTATCGCCGGCCCGTCCAGCGGTGTGCTCGGCATCGGCGCCATCGTCGGCTTCCTGATTACTTTGTGGAGTGCGCGCAAGGGCGCGAAGGCGATGGTCGAGGCGTTGAACATCGTTTACGAAGTGCGCGAGACCCGCAGCATCTTTTACCGCGCCGGCCTCACTTTGCTGTTGACGCTGGCCGCTATCGTGGTCGCCATCATTGCGCTGGTGTCGGTCGTCGCGATTCCCGCGGTACTGGGCTACCTGGGGCTCGGTGTAAAAGAGGAACTTGCGGTGTCCGCGATACGCTGGCCGGTGCTTGCCGTCATTATCGCGGCATCGTTCGCAGGCCTTTACCGCTTTGCGCCCAACCGCCGCCGGCCTGCGTGGCGCTGGGTCGGTTATGGCGCTGCCACCGCCACCGTCTTGTGGCTGATTGCGTCGGCGCTGTTCTCGCTTTACGTTTCATCTTTCGCGAACTACAACAAGGTCTACGGCGCTGCCGGCGGCATTGTCGTGCTGCTGCTGTGGCTGTTTCTGTCGGCATTGATCGTGCTGGTCGGTGCCGAGGTCAACGCCGCCATCGAGCAACAGGTCGTCATCGAGGCCGACGAGCCCGATACCAGTATCTGATCCGTTCCATCTGAGCTTTTCGCCGAACGGCGTTCTGCGTGAGCGTCATGCGCTTCGTGCGCGGGTGCTAAAATAACGGCCCCCGTCAGGAGCCAGCCATGATCGATTTGTACTCGTGGACAACGCCAAACGGTTACAAGGTGCACATCATGCTCGAGGAGATCGGGCTTGAATATGCCGCGCACCCTGTCGACATCGGCAAAGGCGACCAGTTCAAACCGGAATTTCTGAAGATCAGCCCGAACAACAAGATTCCGGCAATTGTCGACCGCGAGGGGCCGGACGGCCGGCCGCAGGCGATTTTCGAGTCCGGTGCGATTCTGGTGTATCTCGCCGAAAAAAGCGGCAAGCTGTTGTCGACGGCCCCGCGGGAACGAATCGAGGCTCTGAAATGGCTGTTCTTCCAGGCCGGCAGCGTCGGACCGATGATCGGTCAGATCCATCATTTCCGCGACTACGCGGAGGAGAAAATTCAGTACGCGATCGAGCGCTATACCAACGAGGGCAAGCGTCTCTACGGAGTGATGGACAAGCGCCTCGCCGAGGCGCCGTATTTCGCAGGCGACGACTACAGTATTGCCGACATCGCCATCTGGCCCTGGCTGCGCAATTACGAGAAAGAAGGCATCGTCATGGACGAGTACCCGCACGTCAAGGCGTGGTTCGACAAGATCGGCGAACGTCCGGCGGTGCAGCGAGGCTTGCAGGTGTTACAGGAGTATCGCCACGAAGGGCCGATGAGTGAACGCGAAAAGGAGTTTCTGTTCGGCAAGACGCAATACCAGAAACGATGATTCTTGCCGACGGCCTGCGCACGGCGTTCCGGGAGCGTGCCGCGCGGCTCTCGGGAATCGATCTCGCCGTCTATCAAAAATTCGCGAAGGACCCTCACGAGCCTATCATCGGCCTCGGCGACCGCGATGCCCGTATCGGTTTTTTTGGCCGCGACCCGGGCGCGGACGAAGTGAAGCACGGCATGCCGTTTATCGGTGCCGGCGGGCAGAAAGTACGCGCCGGCCTCTACCGGCATTTGTATGGCAGCGAAATGCCGGACTTCGCCGCATCCGTCGAAGTCGGCAACAAGTTTTTCTGGGCCAATACCGTGCCGTGCAAACCGCTCGGCAACAAGGCCTGGCCGATGAAGGTCAAGCGCGATTTCTGCGACTTGATGATCGAGGTGTTGCTCGGCTATTGGCGCGGCCGCGAAGTCATTACGTTCGGCCGCGAAGCTTTCTTTTGGTTCGGCATCGCCGGCGGCAAGGCCGTGCGCGAATCTCTGGAAGCGTTCTGGTTGCGCGATGACCGCTACACGGCCAGTGTCGACGTCGAGCTTGCCTCCGGCTCGGGGCAGACCCGCCGCTTTCACCTGCATCCACTACCGCACCCGTCGCCGCTCAATGCGACATGGTACAAGCGGTTTCCGGAATTGCTGGAAAACAGGCTGACGCAATTGGATGTGAGCCTCCGCACC
>DASSOO010000048.1:0-6804 GCA_035700455.1 Gammaproteobacteria bacterium | reverse complement strand
CGCGCACGTTTGTGCCTTCGCCCGGTACGATAACGAGTTGGCACCAGCCGGGCGGCCCCGGTATCCGCATCGACTCGCACATCTACACCGGGTATCGCGTGCCGCCATTCTACGACTCGCTGATCGGCAAGCTCATTGCTTATGGCGACACCCGCGAGTCCGCCATTGCACGCATGCGTACTGCGCTCAGCGAAATTATTGTCGAAGGCATCAAGACCAACGTGCCGTTGCATCAGGACATTTTCAACGACACGGCCTTCCAGCAGGGTGGTACGAGCATTCATTACCTGGAGAAGAAGCTGGGGCTTTAAAGAACGGGACTGGGGACTGGGGACTCGGGACTCGGGATTCGGGAAAGAGAAGCGCCAGCAATCGGAGCGGACACATGGCATGGAAGGAGCTTCGATTTCCGCTGAATGCGTTGAATGCGGAGTCTGTCGAAGCTGAGCTCGAAGAACTCGGGGCGCTGGCCGTCACGTTCGAAGATGCCGCCGACGAAGCATTGCTCGAACCGGCGCCGGGAGAACAACCGCTGTGGACTCGGACTCTGGTGCGTGCACTGTTCGATGCCGCAATTGATGTCGAAGCCGTGGCACCCGCGCTCTGGAAGCGGATCGACGTTCCGGCGCCGGCTTTCGAAGTGGTCGCCATTGTCGATCGGCAATGGGAAACGGCTTGGCGACGCGGCTTCGGACCGATGCGCTTCGGCCGGCGTCTGTGGATTTGCCCGCACGGCGCGGCGCCGCCGGTCGACGACGCCATAATCGTGCGGCTCGAACCGGGCCTCGCGTTCGGTACCGGCACCCATCCGACCACCGCCTTGTGTCTGGAATGGCTCGATGCGATGCCGCTTGCCGGCAAAACCGTAGTCGACTACGGCAGTGGCTCCGGGGTGCTCGCCATCGCCGCAGCCAAACTCGGCGCGGCGCGCGTTTACGCGGTTGACCACGATCCCCAGGCGCTCATTGCGACCCGCGACAATGCAGCCGCCAACGACGTGTCCGCATGCATACGCATATCGCCGCCGGAGGCGCTTGGCGACGGAATTCGCGCCGATTTTCTGGTTGCCAACATCCTCGCCCGGCCGTTGATCGAAACGTCCGGCCGCTTCGCTGCGCTGGTTCCGGCTGGCGGACGGCTGGCGCTGTCAGGCATACTCCATTCGCAATGTCCGGAACTGGTGGCAGCTTATGCTTTCGGTTTCATAATGGACGACCCGGTCCTCCGCGACGATTGGGCGTTGCTTGCGGGCCTTCGCAAGTAAGGCCCGCCTTCAAAGTCGGAGATCCGCGGCTGAGACACGGAGGATGCGTAACTTGCGATCAGACCGGGCAACCGCAATTTCGAGATAAGGTTCGGTGTTCACCCGCTGCCAACATTGCCACACCTGGTTCCGCATCGGTTCGGCCGACGTACGCGTTGCCCACGGCCAGGTCCGCTGCGGCTTCTGCGGCGAAGAATTCAACGCGCTCAAAACACTGTGCGATACGCTGCCGGCTGATGCCGCCAACGCAGGCGACTCCGCGGCTGGGCAAATTGAGTTAGATTACGAAGCCGATGCGCCGCTGCCGGTCGATACGACGGAATCCATACCGGCCGACGCTGAAGACGCCATAGCGGAAATTGAGTCGGCGGATGCGGGCACAGCCGAGATCGAAGCAGTTACCGCACCGGCGGAGCCCGCAGCGCCGGGCGACGCCGAAGCTATCGCATCCGCCGCCGAGCTGCCGTCTGCCGACGTAGCCGCATCGTCCGCTGTCGCCGAACGCGCTGGGCTCCACCGACGCCGCAGACAGCCGCCTGCACAGTCGCCCCGGCCGCCGCGCCGCTGGCCGGCCGTCGTCGCGTGGGGCTTTGGCTGTCTGATCCTGCTGTTCGGCCTGGCGGCACAAGTAGTCCTCTATGAGCACGAAGCGCTGCGCGATAACCCCGTAACCCGGAGCGCAATCGAAGCTTTGTACGCAGCCTTCGGTCACCCGCTGCCGCCGCGCCGGGATCTTGCGGCACTGACGATCAGCCAGGCTGAAGTCACTTCGGCGCCGGACACAGCCGGTGCACTGCTGGTTACGGCAGCGCTAACCAATCGCGCCGATTTCGCACAGCCTTACCCGCTGCTGCGGGTGAGCCTGACGAACCGCTTCGACAAGGTTATTGGGGAGGGCCTGTTCAAGCCGCGCGACTATCTGCGGCAGGCGTCGAAGACGACACTTGCGGCCGGTGAAACTCAGGCGGTGCGGCTGCGCATTGTCGATCCGGGAACCACGGCCGTAGGTTTCAAGGTAGTGCCCTGCGCGGCTGTGAGCGGCGGGACGCGCTGCGCTGCGGCGACAAACAAAAATACCAACGGCGAGTGAACCGGCTGCGACCCGAAGCCTGTCTAAAAGAATCGGATCTGCCGAGGCTCAAGCGGACAAGGAGGAGGTGCGAGCTTGAGACGTTTGCGGCTATTTGACGACTCGCAGCACGCGCCCCTGCACCGGCGCCAACTCGCTTCCCCGCGGCTCGTACTGCGGCACGATTCGCCGTAATGCCCCCACTACTGCCGTCGTGTCGCCGCCACCGGCTGCCTGCTTAAGTTCGACGAGCGCCGCCTCGAGTTCGACCCATTGCGTCGCCGAGCAACTCGCCAGCAGCAGCTTAGGATGCATTGTGCCGCGCAACGTCTCGTTCTGATAGAACAGTTCCTCATGCAGCTTCTCGCCGGGGCGAAGGCCGGTATAGGTGATTTCAATGTCCCGCCCCGGCACGAGCCCCGACAGCCGAATCAGCTTTTCGGCCAAGTCGCGTATGCGAACCGGCTCGCCCATGTCGAGCACAAAAATCTCACCGCCCTCACCCATCGTCGCCGCCTGCAAAATCAGCGATACCGCTTCGCCGATGGTCATGAAGTAGCGGGTTACGTCCGCGTGTGTGACGGTGACCGGGCCTCCGGCCTTGATCTGACGCTCGAAGTGCGGCACTACGGAACCGGTCGAACCAAGTACGTTGCCGAAGCGCGTGGTGATGAAGTGTGTTGCCGTGCGGCGCCCAAGCGCCTGGCAATACAACTCGGCGACGCGTTTGGTCACGCCCATGATGCTGGTCGGATTGACCGTTTTGTCGGTCGAAACAAATACGAAATCGGTAGCACCGTATTTGACCGCTGCGTCAGCGACTTGCTTGGTGCCAAAGACATTATTCCAGACGCCTTCTACCGGGTTGTCCTCAACCATCGGCAAATGCTTGTAGGCGGCTGCGTGAAACACGACCTGCGGCGCATAGCGCCGGAACACGCCGTCGATGATCGAGGCGCCACGTATATCGCCAAGCACCTTGACGAATTTCACCGGCTTCGTGCGCGCCGCCAACTGCTGCTCGATGCGGTACAGGTTGAATTCACTATGATCGACGATGATGATCAATTCAGGCTCGCGGTCAGCCAACTGGCGGCATAACTCCGAGCCGATCGAGCCGCCGCCGCCGGTGACGAGAATCCGGCGCCCGCGCAAAAATTCCGTCACGCGCTGCTGATCCAGGCACACCGGCTCCCGGCCCAGCAGATCCTCGACCGTTACCGGCCGTAACCGCGACGTTTCGACATGACCGTTAGCCAGTTGGTCGAGGCCCGGCAGGATGCGGCACTGCGCGTTATTTTCCGCACAAACCTGTACGACGGTTTCGAGTGTCGTGCGCGGCAGGCTCGCGGTTGCCACCAGCACGATCTGTGCGTTAAGCGCCGGAATCAGGTGATCGAGCGCATCGATTCTGCCCCAAACGCGTACGCCATGAATTTCGTTGCCTTGCTTGCGCGCGTCGTCGTCCAGCATCGCCACCGGCGCAAACGGCCCATGCCGCACGAGATCACGCACCAGAAGTTCGCCGGCACGGCCAGCGCCGATAATCAGCGCGCGCTCCAGATCGACACGCTCCGGCTTGATGTGATGATCGCGAAGGATGCGGTAGGCAAGCCGCGTGCCGCCGGTGCCAATCGCGAGTAACAGCGGATAGAGGATCAGTACCGAGCGCGGCACGCCATGCATACGCGCGAACAAGGCGACACCGAGCGCCGTTGCCAGGCCGCCAAGCATCACGGCCTTGGCGATACGAATGAGGTCCGGCACCGACGCAAAGCGCCAGATGCCGCGGTAGCAGCCGAAAACCCAGAAAGTGACCGCGTGCACCGGCAGCGCCAGCAGCATTACGACGACCATGCCGTCGAAAAATCCGTCCGGCGGAAGCTCGAGGTTGAAACGCAGCCAGTAAGCCAGAAATATGCTCACCGGCACCCATGCCAGATCGTGCGCGAGCACAACCCAGCGACTGCGCAAACTCGCGAGCGCGCGATTAAGCCTCATCATCGGCCGCCCCCAGCCGTTTTTTCAGTCCACCCAACGAACAACCCCAAGAGGATATAAATCGCGACCCAGCCAAACAGAATGACTGTCCCAAAAACAGGATTTTTATCCTCCGCGGCAAGAATAACAGAGCCCACACAAAAAGTCATGAGCAAGTATTCCCACAACGTTACCCGTCGATGACTCCACCCCGATTGGACCAGCCGCTGATACGCGTGGCTGCGATGCGCGTGCCAGGGCAGTTCGCCCCCCAGCAAGCGGCGCAGTAATGTCCAACTGGCATCGACGATAAACGGCGAGAACACGAGTACGCCCATCCAGATAGGAAAGAAGTTGTCGCGTGCCGCCCACAGCGTAAAGATTGCGGCAAGCAAACCAAGCGTGCCGGCGCCGGCATCGCCCATGAAAATCCTGGCGGGCGAGAAATTAAACACGAGAAAGCCCGCGGCCGCCGCCGCGATGCAGAGGCTCAGCAGCGCGAACTGCGGCGCGCCTGCCAACCAGCCGAGGATCGCGTACGCGCCAAAGCCACATACTGCCATGCCCCCTGCGAGTCCGTCCACGCCGTCCATGAAGTTATACAGGTTCAGCATCCATACCATGTACAGGATGCTACCACCGACGGCGAGCCATTCCGGTAGCACCACGTCCCAGAACGGAAGTGTGATGTGATTAACGGCAACGCCCGCGCCAAGCGCCAGCGCGATTGCTGCGGCGAAATGTACCGGCAGCCGCACCCATGCCGGCATGTCGCGAATATCGTCGATCAGCGAAATGGCGGCGACGAGCAGCGTCCCGGCAATGGCCCATCCGGACAAGGGCGCAGCACCGGTGACCGCAAGCAGCCACGCGCTTCCCGCAATCAACCCGGCCAGGATTGCGAGGCCGCCGGAGCGCGGCCGCGGCCGCACGTGGAGCGAGCGCGGATTAGGATGATCCAGAATGGCAAAGCGGCCGCGATAACGTGCGAGCCCCCAACTCAACGCAAGGCTGATTACAATCGCAAGTACTGGTGCGACAAAAACAGGCATTGGATGCTCATAGGTTCAGACGGCGCACATGATGCCGCATGTCCGGCGCCACAACCAGCCGAGAAGGCTGCTAGCTACCGAAAGCAGGCGAAAACCCACGCGGGTTGTAGCCAAAATCACGTGTTGCCGCCGACCAGTCGAAGACCATGTCCTGGCTCATGCGCTCCGCCATCGAGGCATTGAGATAACGATATTTCGGCAGATACCGCGCGCACGTCAGTCCTGCTTTCAACAAAGCCTGTGGAACCGGAACAAAGTGCGGTTTGCGCCCGAGCGCAAAAAAAATTTGCGTCACCATGTCGCGATAACTCAACACATCGCGACCGCCGAGGTTATACGTCTTCCCGAAAGTCAGCTCGTTCTCCAGCGCCAGGCAGCATGCCTGTGCAAGATCAGCAGCGTGCACCGGCTGGCGCAGACCTCCAGCCGTGCCGATCAGCGGAAAGAAACCGAAGCGGCGAATGAAACCAGCGATAAGCGCCACATTTTTATCGCTTATACCGTCATAGATCATCGTCGGGCGGAACAGGGTCGAGGCAATCGAATGCGCATCGCATTGGCGGCGAAAGGCAGACTCCGCTTCAAGCAACCGCTCCGCCGCAATCTGATCGCGGCGATCGGTGGAGGATCGCTTTGTAAATGCGCCGGTGGAACTGAAGGCAACGAGACGCCGAACGCGCGGCATATGCCCATGCGAGAGTGCATCGACGAGCACCCCCAGCGGCGCCAACACCACCACTGTTTCAGCGTTGACCAGTTCATTCAGTCGCTGATGCGCAATATCAGCCTGAAGCCAATGCGCGGGCGGCGCTTCCGTTGGCATACGCCGACTCACCGCCGTCACCCGATAACCGCTCTCGATGAGCTGTGGCAGCAGAAAGCGCCCGATCTGGCTGCTCGCGCCAGCAACGAACACCTCGTTCATTGCCGCCGCATTGCCAGCACGTCGCGGTACACCGACAGTGTTCGCTCGCTAAAGCGTTCGAGCGTAAATTCACGGTGCAAACGGGCGTAGCCCTGCTCGCCCAGACGCCGCGCCATTACAGGATCGTCGAGCAGCGTATTGATTGCGCGCGCCAGGGCGTCGACATCGTTCGGCGGTACCGTCAGCCCCTCTTGGCCGTTGCGGGCGACCCAGGCAACGCCGCCATGGACAGATGTATTGACGACTGGTTTCGCGCACGCCATCGCTTCGAGCTGAACCATGCCGAATGCTTCGTTACGGCCCACTGATGGCAATACGAGCATACGGCATGCATGCATCAGCGTCTTGAGTTTGTCAGCCGTCGTGTCGTCTTCGAATGTGACCCGCGACTCAACCCCCAGCTGCTCGGCCAATTGCTGCAACTCGTTCCTGAGCGGCCCGGTGCCGACGATCGTCAATTGTCCGTCGACCTGCGACATCGCGCGAATCAGGTTTTCGAAGCCCTTGTACGGCA
>DASSOO010000047.1:0-2775 GCA_035700455.1 Gammaproteobacteria bacterium | reverse complement strand
GGTCGCCACCGACTACACCGTCGGCAATGCCGCGGCGGCGGTGGAAACCTTGCAGCGCTTCACCGCTGCCATTTACCCGCGCGTCGAGCGCGTTCTGGACGCGCCGTAATGTTCGGCAACGGCATGAACGAAAGCAGGCTGCAGACTTACACTCCGCCGCGCTCACGCGTCGCGGCGCGCGCACAAGCGCCGTTGATCGCGCACATTCTTTTCCGGCTCGACGTGGGCGGGCTCGAAAACGGCGTAGTGAACCTTCTTAATCACATGCCGCGCGGACGCTTTCGCCACGCCATCATCTGCCTCAGCGATTTCACCGATTTCCGGTTACGCATTCAAAACCGCGAGGAGGTCGGCTTGTTCGCGCTGCAGAAACGGCGTGGCAAGGACCCGGCAGTCTACTTCAGGCTGTGGCGCCTGCTGCGCCGGTTGCGCCCCGACATCGTCCACACGCGCAACATCGGCGCGCTCGACTGCGCGTTCATCGCCGCACTTGCCGGCGTGCCGCATCGGGTCCACGGCGAACACGGCTGGGACGTCGACGACCTGCACGGCGAAAGCCGCAAGTACCAAACTCTCAGGCGCGTGCTCAGGCCGTTGATCGATCGTTACGTCGTCGTTTCCCACGACTTGGACCGCTGGTTGACGCACAGCGTGCGCATTCCACGTCAGCAGGTCAGTTCTATCATCAACGGCGTCGATACCAAAGCGTTTTGCCCAGCCACCGATGGCAGGACAGCGCTGATCGAGGCCGCCGGCCCGGCGTTTGCAGGCGACGCATTCGTGATCGGCACCGTCGGCCGGATGCAGCCCGTCAAGGATCAGCTCACCCTCGCGCGCGCATTCATACAGCTTGTGCACGCACAACCCCAACTGCGCGCGCGCCTGCGTCTTGTGATGCTCGGCGATGGACCGTTGCGCAGCGAAGTCGCGGGGCTGCTGCAACGCGGGGGCTTGCATGATTCGGCATGGTTGCCCGGCGCGCGCGACGACATCGCCGCACTGTTGCACGGCTTCGACGTATTCGCGCTGCCGTCGCTCAACGAAGGCATTTCCAACACCGTCCTCGAAGCGATGGCAAGCGGCCTTCCGGTCGTCGCGACGGCCGTCGGCGGCAACCCGGAACTCATTGTCGATAACGATACCGGCCGGCTGGTGCCGCCGAACGATCCCGCCGCACTCGCGGCCGCGCTTGCCGAGTACGCAAAAACGCCGGAACTGGCTATCGCGCACGGTCGCGCCGCGCGCGCGCGTGCCGAGCGGAATTTCGGATTGCAGCAGATGGTTACGGCGTATACAGATTTATACGACGGTTTGCTCAAGTGATGGATCACGCCAACGCAGGCACCGGCGCGGGTGCCCGGAAAGAAGTGACAGCATGGAGCGCTGACAGATGTGCGGAATAGCAGGCATTTTCGACACGCGCGGCCGCCGGCCGATCGACCGGGCGTTGCTTGCGCGGATGACCGACAGCCTTGCGCACCGCGGACCGGACGGCCATGGCCTGCATGTCGAGCCGGGCGTAGGCCTCGGTCACCGGCGACTGTCGATTATCGATATCGCCGGCGGCTACCAGCCGCTGTTCAACCAGAACGGTACCATCGGCACCATCTACAACGGCGAAATCTATAACTTCCGCGAACTGCGTAAAGAACTCGAAGCGGCCGGCTACGTCTTTCGCACCAACTGCGACACGGAAGTGATCGTGCATGGCTGGGCCGAGTGGGGCGAAGACTGCGTCAGGCATTTCAACGGCATGTTCGCCTTCGTACTGTGGGATCGCGACCGGCAGCGGCTGTTTCTCGCTCGCGACCGGCTCGGCATCAAGCCATTGTATTACGCGCTGCTCGACGACGGCTTTTTGATTTTTGGCTCAGAGCTCAAGGCGCTCCTGCTGCATCCGGGGCTGGCGCGCGACGTCGAGCCCACTGCGGTCGAAGATTATTTTACGTTCGGCTACGTGCCGGACCCGAAGACGATCCTGCGCGGCGCCTGCAAACTTGCGCCGGCACATGTCCTGAGCGCAGAACGCGGGCGGGCGCTACTGCCGCCTCGCGAATACTGGGCCTTGAGTTTCAGTTCCGAAAGCGGGGACGAACGTGCAATCGGCGAAGGCCTTGTCGCGGCGTTACGCCGCTCGGTCCGCTACCGGATGATCGCCGACGTTCCGCTCGGCGCGTTCCTGTCCGGCGGCGTCGATTCGAGCGCCGTCGTCGCGATGATGTCGGGTCTCGCCGATGCACCCGTCAACACGTGCTCGATCTCATTCGGCCACGCGAAGTACAACGAAGCGCCGTATGCGGCCATGGTCGCCGAGCGCTACCGCACCAACCACCAGGTCGAGCAGGTCGAGCCGGATCATGCCGGCTTGATCGACACGCTCGTGCACGCCTACGACGAACCCTACGCCGACAGCTCAGCGATCCCGACCTACAGTGTCTGCGGACTGGCGCGCAAGCACGTGACCGTCGCCTTGTCCGGCGACGGCGGCGACGAAAACTTCGCCGGCTACCGCCGCCACCGCTGGAGCGTCTACGAGCAGCGCGTGCGCCGCTGGCTGCCGCAAGCGGTGCGTGGCCCGATGTTCGGATTTCTCGGCGCGACTTACCCCAAGCTGGACTGGGCGCCCCGCTACCTGCGTGCCAAGACAACTTTCCAGGCGCTTGCCAGGAACCAGCTCGAAGGCTACCTCGACAGCGCTTCGATCTTCCCTGCACACCTGCGGCGGCGGCTGTTCAGCGCAGGCTTTGAGCGCGATCTCGGTGGCTATCGTTCGAT
>DASSOO010000046.1:0-20185 GCA_035700455.1 Gammaproteobacteria bacterium | reverse complement strand
GCGGTTTCTTCTACCACTAGCCACTCACCACTAACCTCGTACCCGGCGGCGGCTCTGCCGCCGCCTATATCGACATTTGTAGATAATTAGGAACGCTGACGAAGGAGACGAGCATGAATAAACAACCGCTGCTGCAGCCCGCCAAGCTCGGGCCGTACGAATTGAAAAACCGCGTGGTGATGGCGCCGATGACGCGCTCGCGGGCGACCAACCCGGACAAGGCGCCGACCGACCTGCACGTGAAGTACTACGCGCAGCGCGCCTCCGCAGGCCTGATCGTCAGCGAGGCGACGCAGGTTTCGCCGCAGGGCGTCGGCTACGTGAATACGCCCGGCATTCATTCCGCGGCACAGCTCGCCGGCTGGCACAAGGTGACGACCGCAGTGCACGCGGCGGGCGGCATGATCTTCGCGCAGCTCTGGCACGTCGGCCGCGTCTCGCATCCGGATTTCCACGGCGGCGAACTGCCCGTCGCGCCATCCGCGATCAATCCCGAAGCGCAAAGCTTTACCCCGGACGGCCTCAAGCCGACGGTCACGCCGCGCGCGCTCGAAGCCGCGGAAATCGAGGAGATCGTCGACGACTACGTGCAGGCGGCGAAGAACGCAATCAAGGCCGGCTTCGACGGCATCGAAATTCACGGCGCGAACGGCTATCTGCCGAACCAGTTCCTGGCCGACAGCGCCAATCAGCGCACCGACCAGTACGGCGGCTCGATCGCGAACCGCGCGCGCTTCCTGTTCGACATCATCGACCGCGTCGGCCGGGCCATCGGTGCCGAGCGTATCGGCCTGCGCCTGTCGCCGAACGCGCTGCCGGACTCGAACAGCCGCGCGCTGTTCGAATACGTGATCACGCGCCTCAACGACTACAAGCTCGCTTACCTGCATCTGATCGAGCCGACCGACGGCGTTGCCGATATCCCGAACGTGGCCGAATACTTCCGCCCGTTCTATGACGGCACGCTGATCGCCAACGGTGGTTTCGACCGCGAGCGCGGCAACGAAGCGATCGCTGCGGGTCAAGCGGATCTCATCGCCTACGGCAAGCCGTTCATCGCCAACCCCGACCTGCCGGAACGCTTCCGCGTCGACGCGCCGCTCAACGAAGCCGACCGCGCGACGTTCTACCAGGGCGGCCCGAAGGGCTACATCGACTACGCGCCGCTGCGTGCCGAAGTGGCCTGAGCGAAAACCGAAACGGATTTTTGCATTATGCCGCGCATCGTGCGCTTCCATGAAAACGGCGGCCCGGAAGGCAAGATTGTCGTTGCCGTTTGAACCGAATGTCATCAACAAGTAGAGGAGCCGTCGCCGTGACCTGGACAGTGCCCGACACGATGCACGCCGCTGCGATCGACCGTTTCGGGGGTATCGACGAAATCAAGTTGCAAACGATCCCCGTGCCCGAGGTCGGTCCCGACGAAGTCCTGATCCGGGTGGAGTCCATCGGCGTCGGCGTATGGGACCGTTGGGAGCGCGAAGGCCTCTTCTGCGAACTCTTCCGCGAAACATACGGTATCGAGCCCGCCTTTCCCTACGTGATCGGCTTCGACGGTGCGGGCACGGTCGCCGCCGTCGGGGCGAACGTAACGCGCTTCGCGGAGGGCGATCGCGTCTACGCCGACCGACACATGAACCCGAAGGGCGGGTTCTATGCCGAGTACGCGGTTGTGAACGTTGATCATGTGTCTCCCGTTCCCGGCGAGCTGACCCTCGTCGAGGCGGGGGCTATGCCGGTGGACGCGATCACCGCGCTGCTGGGCCTTGACGCCCTGGGTCTTGTGGAGGGCGAATCGCTGATGATTTTTGGCGCCGGCGGCGGCCTCGGACACCTGGCAGTACAACTCGCCAGGCGAATGGGGGTACGCGTGTTTGGCGTAGCTTCGGGCGACGACGGCGTGGCGCTTGCCGAACGCCTGGGCGCAGACGCCGTTGTGGACGGGCGCAAGGACGATATCGTGGCCGCTGCCCGTGTATTCGCGCCCGACGGCATCGATGCTGCGCTTCTCACGGCCGGCGGTGATGCGGCCGAACGTGCGCTGGCGGCATTAGGCGATGGCGGCCGCGTTGCTTACCCGCGCGGGGTTCAGCCGGAACCTGTGGCGCACTCTGGCCTGTCGGTCAAAGCGTACGTTGGCGACTACGCCGGCCCGGACGATTTCAATAACCTGAATCGGCTGATCGCGTCCGGCCCGTTCGAGGTGCACGTCGCTCGGACGTTCTCGTTGGCGCAAGCCGCCGAAGCTCACCGCGCCCTGGACGAGCACTATCTTGGCAAGCTCGCCCTATTGACCCGGAACGGAACTTGAACGACGTGCCGGCCGTCTTGAGCGGCTTCGGCCGCGGCAACGGCAAAGTGTCGCTGCACGCCGAGTGGCGCGATGCAGGTGTTTTTTTGTCATTCCCGCGAACGCGGGAATAACCAAAGGTAAAAACGTTCCCGGTTAGCGGGAATGACGACAGAAGGAAACAATCATGAAACTTTATTACGCCCCCGGCGCCTGCTCGCTCGCAGCGCACATCGCCTTCCGCGAACTCAACCTGCCGGTCGAACTCGTGCAGGTGGATCTCAAGACGCACCGTCTTGCCGACGGTACGGACTACTACACCATCAACCCCAAAGGCTACGTGCCCGTCATCGTGCTCGACAACGGTGAACTGCTTACCGAGGCCGCGGCGATCCTGCAATACCTCGGCGACCGCAAGCCCGGCCTGCTCGCGGCGGCGGGCACGATGGAACGCTATCGCACCATCGAATGGCTCACCTTCGTCAGCAGCGAACTGCACAAAGGCTTCGCGCCGCTGTGGCATCCGGAGACGCCGCAAGCCACGAAAAAGACGCAGCTTGACCGGCTTTACAAGCACTTCGCGCTGCTCGACAAGCACTTCGCCGATCACGACTTCCTGCTCGGCGACAACTTCACGGTTGCCGACGCATACGCTTACGCGATCCTCAACTGGAGCCACTTCCTCAAGGTCGACCTCGCGCCGTGGAAGCACGTGCGGGCTTACATGCATCGCGTCGCCGCGCGTCCGCGCGTGCAGGCGGCGCTTCGCGCAGAGAACCCGCCGGTCGCGGCATAAGCGGAAACTTGAAATTTACTAAATAGTCAACTATATTGGAGGGTATGGGCAGGACGAGCGATGCCAAAGAACGCCTGATGGCTGCCGCCACCGAGTTAACCTGGCAAAAGGGTTACAACGCGGTGACGGTAGACGCCATTTGCGAGCGCGCGGGCGTCAAAAAAGGCAGCTTTTATCATTTCTTCGAGTCGAAGGCCGCGCTCGCGATCGCCGCGATGGACGATGCGTGGCAGGCGCGCCGCCCGACCATGGATGCGGTATTTTCCGCGGACAATCCGCCCCTGGAGCGGCTGAAGAAATATATCGAGATACTGTATCAAAAGCAGCTTGAAATGAGCCGCACCCAGGGACGCGCGCTGGGTTGCCCCTTTTTCAGCCTCAGTATGGAAAGCGGTGGCCTGGAGCCGGAAGTCTGGGAGGCCTCGCGGCGCTACCTCGGACGCAAGCGCAAATACATCGAGGCGGCCGTTCACGATGCCCAGGCACAGGGGCTGGTAGACGTGGACGACCCGGAAGAGGCGGTTGAAGGCATCTGGACTCTCATGGAAGGAGCGCTCGCAAGGTCGCGGGCCCAGGGCGATCTCGAGCCGCTGCGCGAGTTGTACGACCAGGTGTTGCGATTGCTCGGCGTCAAGCGGGCGGTTCGGGAAGCGTAGCGCGGACGCCGCGCCGGACGAATTTTCTCTTTTTTTATCAATAACTTGACTAGATAGTCAACTACTATACTTTTCGTCAACAGGAGCACCCATGAGTCAGGAAGAACAGGCCGAAAAAGAACCGCAGCAAGCAGCCGATCCGCGCAAGCGCAAGCGCCGCCTCGCACTCACCAGTCTGGCGGCGATATTCGTGGTTGCGGGCGCCACATACGGCGTTTATTGGGCAATGGTCGCCCGCTACCGGCAATCCACCGACGATGCCTACGTCGCCGGCAATCGCGTGGCGGTAATGCCGCAGGAAAAGGGCACGGTGGTCGCGATCCTCGCCGACGACACGACGCGGGTGCACCGCGGCCAGCTGCTGGTGCAACTCGACGACAGCAACGCGCGCATCGCGCTGCAGCGGGCGAAGGCGCAGCTTGCCGCCAAAGTTCGCGAGATCAACACGCTGTATGCGAGCGAAAAGCAGCTCCAGGCCGAAGTCGCCAAGCAGCAGGCGACACTCAACCTGGCGCGCAACGACTATGCCCGTGACAAGGATATGCACAGGCTGGGCTATTTCCCGACCAAGAACCTTGAACACAGCGCCACGCTCGTTGCGGTGAACAAGCGCAGCCTGGCGGCGGCAAAACAGGCGTTGCAGGGCGTTCGCGCCCGGCTGGGAAACACCGGCGTTGCCGATAACCCCGCGGTACGGCTCGCGGCGGCGCAGGTGCGCGCTGCCTGGCTGGCGCTGCAAAGAACCCGCATCGTGGCGCCGGTTTCCGGCCGCATCGCCAAGCGCAGCGTGCAAGTCGGCGAGCAAGTCCAGCCCGGTCTGGCGCTGATGGCGATCGTGCCGCTCCATCAGCTCTGGATCGAGGCCAACTTCAAGGAATCGCAGGTCGGCAGCATCCGGATCGGCCAACCGGTCACCATGAATGCCGATGTGTACGGCGATGCCGTGACCTTCCATGGCCAGGTGATCGGCGTCGGCGCCGGGACCGGCAGCGCGTTTTCGTTGCTGCCGCCGCAAAACGCGACCGGCAACTGGATCAAGGTCGTGCAGCGCGTGCCCGTGCGCATAGCCATTGCCAAGGCCGATCTCGCGCAACATGCGTTGCGGATCGGTTTGTCCATGGACGTGACCGTCGAAACCGGGCACGGCGCGCATGGCATCGCGGGGGCGCTGGTCGACCCGGGTACGTATCAAACGCCGGTGTACGACACGCGCGCGGCCGGTGCCAAGCCGATCATAGCCCGCATCATCCGCGACAACACGATGGTCGACGAGCTTGGCCGGGTGGCGGCCTCCGACGTCGGGAAGAAGGCAGATCATGGCGAATAAGTATCCGCCGATCACCGGCATGCGGCTGGTGCTGCTGACGGCCGGCGTGTCGCTCGGGCTGTTCATGAACATCCTCGACACATCGATTGCGAACGTCGCTATTCCGACGATCGCCGGCAATCTCGCGGTCAGCGCGGACGAGGGCACCTGGGTCATCACTTCGTTTGCGGTGAGCCTCGCGATCGCGCTGCCGCTCACCGGCTGGCTCGGAAAACGCTTCGGCGAGGTACGACTGTTTCTCGCCGCGACCCTGTTGTTCTCGCTTTTTTCCCTGCTTTGCGGTCTTTCGACGTCGCTGCCGATGCTGATCGTCTGCCGCGTGCTGCAGGGTGCCGTGGCGGGCCCCATGATTCCGCTCTCGCAAAGCCTGCTGTTGATGAACTACCCGGCGGAAAAGCAGGGAACGGCGCTTTCCATCTGGGGCATGATCGCGGTGGTCGCGCCGGTCGTCGGCCCGGTTCTCGGCGGCGTCGTCACCGACGACTACAGTTGGCCGTGGGTGTTCTACATCAACGTGCCCATCGGCTTGATCGCGGTGGCGATCACCGCCTTCACGCTGCGCGGCCGTGAAACCGAAATCGAACGCCGGCCGATGGACAAAGTCGGCCTCGGCTTGCTGATCGTCGGCGTCGCGAGCCTGCAGATCATGCTCGACAAGGGCAACGAGCTTGCCTGGTTTTCGTCGCCGACGATCTGCTGGCTCGCGGTGGTCGCCGGCGTGGCGCTGAGCTTCTTCGTCGCCTGGGAGTTGACGGAAACGCATCCCGTCGTCGACCTGACGCTGTTCGGCCGGCGCAACTTCACTGTCGCCACGCTGGTCGTCAGCTTCGGTTACCTGCTGCTGTTCGGCAACATCATCATATTTCCGCTCTGGCTGCAGACCCAGATGGGCTATACGGCCACGTGGGCGGGCATTGCCGCGGCGCCGCTCGGTCTGCTGGCCGTATTCGTGGCGCCGATGATGGGCAGCCTGATGCGCCGCTTCGATGCCCGGGCGCTGGTCACGGTCGCCTTCGCGCTGTTCGCCGGGGTGTCGTTCTGGGTCTCCGGCTACGCGATGAACGTGGACCTCACCCAACTGATGATCCCGCGCCTGGTTTTCGGCATCGGCATACCGATGTTCTTCATTCCGCTGATCGCCATGTCGATCTCCGGTCTGCCGCCACAGCGGATCGCGAGCGCGTCGGGCCTGTTCAATTTCATGCGCATGGTCGCCGGCGGTTTCGGCGCGTCCATCAGCATCGCGATCTGGGACCGCCGCCAGGCGCTGCACGATGCACAGCTTTCGGCGGCGGCGAGCGTCCACGATCCGTTCACCAGCCACGCTTTTGCCGCGCTCAAGGATCTCGGCGTCAGTACGCAGGCGACGCTTGCCCAGTTGGCGCACGCGATCAGCCAGCAGTCCTTCATGCTCGCGACCAACGACTTTTTCTGGCTCTCCGGTTGGATTTTCCTCGGCTTGCTCGGCCTGGCCTGGTTTGCCCGCAAGCCGTCCGGCGGCGCGCCGGCGGGCGGCGACATGGGGGCGTAAAGCAAATTCAGCGCCGATGCGTTTGTTATTTTCGGAGGTTTGACATGAAGATATTTGTTACCGGCGCCACCGGCTTTGTCGGCTCGGCCGTCGTAAAAGAATTGCTTGACGCCGGGCACGAAGTACTCGGTATGGCACGCTCCGACGCGGGCGCCGCGGCACTTGCCGCGACCGGTGCCGGCGTCCATCGCGGTTCGCTCGAAGACCCGGACAGTCTGCGCCGCGGCGCGGCGGATGCGGACGCCGTGATCCACACCGCGTTCAACCACGACTTCTCGAGATTTGCGGAAAACTGCGAACTCGACCGGCGCGCCATCGAGGCGTTGGGCGAGGCGCTCGCGGGCTCCGAGCGTCCCTTGCTCGTCACCCACGGTCTCGCGTTACTGGCGCAAGGTCGCGCCGCGACCGAGCAGGATGTACCGCCAGCCATTTCTCCCGCGTACCCGCGTGCCTCGGAGGCAGCGGCAGCGGCCGCGTTGGCCGAGCGCGGCGTGCGCACGTCCGTGGTGCGCCTGCCGTCGTCGGTCCATGGCGTCGGCGATCACGCCTTCGTTCCGTTTCTCATCGTGCTTGCGCGCGAAAAGGGCGTGTCGGCGTACGTGGGCGACGGCATGAACCGCTGGTCCGCGGTACATCGGCTCGACGCCGCCAGCCTGTACCGGCTGGCGATCGAGAACGGCGCCGCCGGCGGCCGCTATCACGCGGTCGGCGACGAAGGCGTGCCGCTCAAGGACATCGCCATCGCGATCGGCCGCCACCTGAACGTGCCGGTCGTAAGCAAGACTCCGGAGCAGGCCGCGGAACACTTCGGCTGGTTCGCCGAGTTTGCAGGCATGGAGACGCTTGCATCGAGCGAGCGGACGCGCGCAACGCTGGGATGGCAACCGACGCAGCCCGGGCTGCTCGCCGACCTCGACGCAGGCCATTACTTTGCGTCCTGAAACCCCGCACATGAACGCGACCGTCCACTTCGGCGACGTAGCGGTGACGCGGGTCATCGAATGGGAAGGCCCGGTTAAAACCGTGGCCGGGATTCTGCCGGACACGCCGGCCGGACACTGGCACGACCACCGGTCGTCGATGGCGCCGGACTTCTGGAATCCGCAAACCGATGCGTACCTGTGCCGCATTCAGACGTGGGTGATTCGAACCGCCGGCCGCACGATCCTCATCGACACCGGCGTCGGCAACGACCGCGAGCGTCCGGGGATGCCCGCGTTCGATCACTGGCAGACCGATTTTCTTGCGCGTCTCGCCGCCGCCGGAGTCGAGCCCGAGAGCGTCGATACGGTCGTGAATACGCACATTCATTCCGATCATGTCGGCTGGAATACCCGCCTTGTCGGCGGTGAGTTCGTGCCTGCGTTTCCGAACGCCACCTACTTTGTCCCGCGGCTCGACTACGACTATTTCCATCCCGACAACGCCGCGGCGATGCGTCCGCCGCAAACCGAAGACGAGCGGCAGCGTTTCGACGGGATTCGCCAGCTTTTCGCCGACAGCATCGCGCCGGTGGAAAAATCCGGACAGCTCCAACTGTGGCAGGGGCGGCACGAGTTGCCGGGCCTGCCGATCGCGCTGGAGCCGGCACCCGGGCATACGCCGGGTTCATCGTTGGCGCGGCTGGATGCGGGTGCGGGCGCGCTGTTCGTCGGCGACTTGCTGCACAGCCCGATGCAGATCCTGCATCCCGATCACTGCTGCAGCTTCGACCTGGACGCCGCCCAGGCCCGCGCCACCCGGCGGCGCATCCTGATGCAGGCGGCTATCGACGGCTGGACGATCCTGCCCGCGCACCTGCCGGGACACGGTGCCGCCGTCGTCGATTTCGCAGCGGACGGAAACGGCTACGCCGTTGCCCGCTGGGCCGACTTTCCGCGCCATCATTCGCCGCGGCAATCCGCCGATCGCCCGGCGGCGTTTGCAGACGATGCCGCCGGTCCGGCGCTCGCTTCAGCAGGGAGCGCATTAAAAGGATGAAACCATGACGCTTATCGCCATAGAAGAACATTGGATGCTGCCGGAACTGGCATCCGCCCTCGACAACATGCCGCCGCGGCTTCGGGACGAAAGTCTCGCCTTCAACGACATGGGCGACAACCGGCAGCGTCTCGAAGACCTGGGCGCAGGCCGTATCGCGACGATGGACGCGCAAGGGATTGACGTGTCGATCCTCGCCCTGACGCCGCCGGGAACCAACCCGCTGCCCCCGGAAGACGCCGTGCGCCTCAGCCGTGCCGCGAACGACGTCGCTGCCGCGGCGGTCGCCCGCCATCCGTCGCGTTTCCGCTCGCTGTCCACGCTGCCTATGTCGTCGCCGCAAGACGTTGCCGGCGAACTTGAACGCGCCGCGAACTTGGGCCATGTCGGCACCATGGTCTATGGCCGATCGGGCGATCTCTTTCTCGATGATCCCGTATACGACGACTTTTTTGCCGCCGCAGCGGAACTTGGCCAACCGGTGTTCATTCACCCCCAACTGCCATCGCCTGCCACCCGCGATGCGTTGTATCGCGGCTTCGACAACATGACCGGTCTCGCCCTTGCCACATTCGGCTGGGGTTGGCACCTGGATGCCGCGATTGCCGCACTCAGGCTGATACTCCGGGGCACGTTCGACCGGTATCCGAACCTGCAGGTCGTCCTTGGCCATTGGGGCGAGATGCTGCTGTTCTGGCTGGACCGGGCCGACAGCCTTTCCCGCATCGCCGGCTTGCAACGATCCGTATCGGATTACATACGATCGAACTTCTTCATTACCGCTTCCGGCATGTTCAACCCGGCATTGCTGCAGCACGCGTTGTCGGTGACTTCCACTGACCGGCTGCTTTTCTCGACCGACTATCCTTTCCAGCGGCCGACGCAAAAGGACATCATGTCTTTCCTCGGTCAATTCGCTTCCGCCACGGAGCGCGGCAAAGTGTCGTCGGCCAACGCGGCATCTTTGTTTGGCCTCGACAGTTGATACGCACCGGCTTTGTCAGAACGCATTCTTAACGCGAGGAGAAAAACGATCATGAATACGACCACGCTCCCCGGCGGAACATTCAAGCTTGCCGACGGCCTCGAAGTCACCCGCGTCGGCTACGGCGCGATGCAGTTGGCCGGCCCGCACGTGTTCGGTCCGCCGGCCGACCGCGACGCGGCGGTGGCGGTGTTGCGCGAGGCGGTCGCGTTGGGCATCACGCATATCGACACCAGCGACTTCTACGGCCCGTACGTCACCAACGAGATCATCCGCGAAGCTTTGCATCCTTATCCGGACGACCTGCACATCGTGACCAAGGTCGGCGCATTGCGCGACGCCCAGGGCGGCTGGCCGCCGGCGCGCTCGCCGGCGCAGTTGCGCCAGGCGGTGTACGACAACCTGGAACGTCTCGGCCTCGACGCGCTCGACGTCGTCAACCTGCGTGTCGGCGGACTCAATCGCCCCGAACTGGGATCGATTGCCGAGCCCTTCGGCGCGCTCGCCGAGATGCAACGGGAAGGCTTGATCAGGCATCTCGGCGTGAGCACCGTCAATGCAGAGCAGATCGCCGAGGCGCTGTCGATCGCGCCGATCGTGTGCGTGCAGAACTTCTACAACATCGCTCACCGGGAAGACGACGACCTGATCGACGCGCTGGGCGCGCAGGGCATCGCCTACGTGCCGTACTTCCCGCTCGGTGGTTTCACGCCGCTGCAGTCCTTGACGCTGGATGCCGTCGCCGCCCGTCTCGGCGCCACGCCGATGCAGGTCGCGCTGGCGTGGCTGCTGCAACGCGCGCCGAACATCCTGCTCATCCCCGGCACCTCGTCCGTTGCGCATCTGCGCGAGAATGTCGCCGGCGCGGGCCTGATTATTCCGGAGGATGCGCTGGTTGAACTGAACGCAATCGGCGGCTGACGCCCCGGCCCCCAGTTATCATGTAGCCCTTTTTGCGGCGGCGCCGGGCGCATGACATCGACACAAACCAGAAACGCCGGGCTGATCGCGCTGCTCGGGCTGCTGACCGCGGTCGGGCCGCTGTCGATCGACACCTATCTGCCGAGCCTGCCGACGATCGCACGCGAGTTGGGCGCGTCGTCGGCGGCGGTGCAGCAAAGCGTCAGCGCGTTCTTCTTCGGGCTCGCCGCGGGGCAGATCATTTATGGCCCGCTGTCGGATCGCTTCGGCCGCCGCCCGGCGCTGCTGCTCGGCTTCGCGCTGTACCTCGTTGCCGGCGTCGTCTGCGCGCTCGCCGGTGCCATTCACGTGCTGATCGCGGCGCGCGCAGTGCAGGGCTTCGGCGCCGCGGCCAGTGCATCGGCCGGCCGCGCCGTCATCCGCGACCGCTGGAAAGGTGACGAGGCGGCGCGCGCGATGTCGTTCGTCGTCATGGTCATGGCGATCGCGCCGCTGCTCGCGCCGGTCGTCGGCGGCCAGATCCTCGAATACTTCGGCTGGCGCGCGATCTTCTGGATGCTGACCGCGTTCGCACTGCTCGCGCTCGCGCTGGTCACGTTCCGGCTGCCGGAAACCAACGGCCCGGAGCGCCGCGGCGACGTACGCATCGCGGCGACCTACCAGGCCTATTGGCATCTGCTCGCCGACGCGCGCGTGCGAGCGTATCTTTTCTGCGGCGGCTTTGTGTACGCGGTGATGTTCGCCTACATCGTCAGCGCGCCATTCGTGTACATCGACATCTTCGGCATCGATCCGCAGTACTTCGGCTTCTTCTTCGGCCTCAATGTTGTCGGCCTCATCATCGGCAACTACGCCAACGGCCGGCTCGTCGTGCGCCTCGGCCACCAGCGCATGCTTGGCATCGGTGCCGCAATTACGCTGTTGAGTTCGCTCGCACTGCTCGGCGCGGCGCTTGCCGGCGCCGCCGGCATCGCAACTGTCGTCGTCACGCTGTTCTTCGCCGTCGGCCCGGTCGGCCTCGTCGGCGCCAACACCGTTGCCGGCCTGCTCAACCTCTACCCGCGCAACGCCGGTGCCGCCTCGGCGCTGTTCGGCGTATTCCAGTACGGTCTCGGTGCCGCGGCCGGCGTCGCGGCGGGCGCGCTCTATGCCGGTACGCCGCTGGCGATGGGGCTGGTTATGGCGCTTGCGGCGGCGGGGCCTTTCTTGCGTACCTGCGGTTGAGGGTGGCGGGGCGGCGCCGCTAAGTTGAGGTTGTTGCCGCCTGCGGCGGCGGGCTGATTAACTTGCCGGGGCATCGTCCCGGCGGCCGACCCACTTTCTTTGGAACGAAAGTGGGCAAACAAACCAGCGCCCGAACCGTTCGGTCCCCGCACCTCCCTGTGCCGGGACTACCCGAATCGGAGCACTGGAAATCGGGCCGGGCGAGAACTGGTGCGAGGTAAAGGTCGACGCAAGCAACCCTCCATGGAGCGCCTGCCAGCCCGCACATCCTGTGCGGCCGTTCGGCGGGGCGAAGCAGTGCTTCGCCTTGATCCGCCTCACCCCATTTTCCAGCCCTCCGATTCGGCTCACTCCACGGGCGCCCCAAGAGCCGGCCTTCGTGGCCGGCAAGAATGAAGATTTATAGGAGCGGCTTCAGCCGCGCCTCTTTTCTTGTCATTCCTGCGCGACCGCCAAGGATGGCGGAAGTGCCGAAAATGCAGGAGCACTTTTCGGCAAAGCGGGAATCCATCTTGTCTTTGCCGGCCACGATGGCCGGCTGCCTTTTTCTTGCGCCTGTCGAGCGAGCCGAAGCGCGTAGTGCAAAAATGGGAGCAAGGGCGAGTTGTTTGAGGTCCATGGACGAACCGAGTTCTCGCCCGGCCCGTTTTTGTGCTACGCGCTTCGGGGAGCCTCAGCACAGGGATGTGCTGAGGCCGAGCGATTCTGGCGCACGTTTCTTTGGTGACTTTCTTTTAAAAGAAAGTCACCCGGCTCGCCGGGCCGGGACCCGGCAAGTCATTAAGCCCGCCGCCGCAGGCGGTACTCCAGATCATTCTGCCATCTTGGCCATTTCTGTATTGACAATCATTCGCATTTGCGTTTAAGCTGCTCCCAGGCTGACTGCTGCTGCTCCTTGATTTATGTACGTTTGTGTCTGCAACACCGTGTCCGACCGCCGCATTCGCGAGGCCGTAGCCGCCGGCGCCTCCAGCTTCGAGGCGCTGCAGGCGACGCTCGGCGTCTCCACGTGCTGCGGCTGCTGCGAGCCGGAAGTGCGCGAGATGCTCGCCGAGCAGCCGGCGAAGCCCGAGCGCTGCCAGCCGGCACCCGCCGAACTGCTTTACCATCCCGCGTAAACGTATCCGCAAGGAAATTACCCCCCATTGCATGAGGGGGCACCAAGTCCGTTGCACCTCCCGATACCCCGCGTTACGCTGGCCTTTTCGACAGGGAGCGCGTCATGCAAGGCGATAAAGAAGTCATCCGGCATCTCAACGGGATCCTCAAGAACGAACTCACCGCCATCAACCAGTATTTTCTGCATGCGCGCATGTACAAGAACTGGGGGTTGAAGGAACTCAACGAGCACGAGTACGAAGAATCGGTCGACGAGATGAAGCACGCCGACAGCCTCATCGAGCGCATCCTGTTTCTCGAAGGGCTGCCGAACCTGCAGGACCTCGGCAAGCTCTACGTCGGCGAGAACGTGCAGGAAATGCTGGAGTGCGACCTGCGCCTGGAACGCGAGGCGCACCCGCCGCTGCGCGAAGCGATCGCGCACTGCGAAAGCGTCAAGGAC
The DNA here is from genome assembly GCA_035700455.1 of Gammaproteobacteria bacterium. Taxonomy (GTDB): domain Bacteria; phylum Pseudomonadota; class Gammaproteobacteria; order Natronospirales; family DASSBR01; genus DASSBR01. Next base: position 6,914 of record DASSOO010000046.1, on the reverse strand, counting down.
TACGTAACCCGCGACCTGCTGCAGGACATCCTTGAGAGCGAGGAAGACCACATCGACTGGCTCGAGACGCAGCTCGACCTCATCGAGCGGGTTGGCATCGAGAACTATACGCAGAAGAAGATATAGTAGTCTTACTCCTTTCCGGCCGGGAGAGGGTGGAGGGCAGGCGCCATGATTCCGTTGCTTCTGAAGCACAAAAGTGCGCTCGACGAGCTTTGCCGGCGTCATCATGTACGTCGCCTGGAAATCTTCGGTTCGGCTGCGTCTGACCGGTTTGATCCGGCTTCAAGCGACCTGGATTTTCTCGTGGAGTTCGAGTCGTTGCCGCGGGGCGCCTATGCCGATAATTACTTTGGTCTTCTCGAAGCCCTGGAATCGCTCTTCGAGCGGCCGGTCGACCTCGTGAGCGTGAGCGCAATCAAGAATCCTTATTTCCGGGAGGCAGTGGATCAGACGAAGGCGCTGTTGTATGCAGCTTGAATGGGATGTGATTGAAATGAAGTTGCCTTTGCTTCGTACCGAGGTAGACAAGTTACTCCAGGAGTCGTAGACGATGGCCACAGGCTGGGCCAAAGACGGCGCAGTACAGGACCAAATAGACGCGAGCATCGAAGATGCGCTCGCGGACGTGCGCGCGCGCCTGCCGCAGGGCGAAAGCCTTACTCATTGCGAGGAATGCGGCGAAGAAATTCCGCCGGCGCGGCGCAAGGCCGTGCCCGGCGTGCGCCTGTGCATCGCCTGCCAGGCCGAGGCTGACAAGCACGTCGAAACGCGCACCCTCTACAACCGCCGCGGCAGCAAGGACAGCCAGCTCCGCTAACTTGAGCTCTGTCATTCCCGCGCTCGGTCATGAATTCCTGCCGGGGCCTGCCGACCGGGACGGGATGACGGCTATAATTGCCTGCCGGTCAAACAAGTGCTTAAATGGGTACTTAAATTAGTACCGATGTACCCGATCATGAGCAGCATTCCAGCCTCCGAAATCAAGCGCCGCGGCATCTCGGTCGTAGACGAGGCGCTCAAGCGCGGCCCCGTCCACGTAATCCAGCGGAATCGCCCGAGTTACGTCATCCTCAGCGAGGCGGACTATCAGCGCCTTGTCCCGCAACGCGAGGGCGGGGCGTCGGTGTGGGATTTCCTGGCGGAACGCTCCTGGCGCGGCACCCGTACGAAGGCGGACATTGACCGGCAGGTTGCCGAAGAGCGCGCGAGCTGGAATAAACGTTGATTGTCTTTCTGGATGCCTGCGCCATCATCTACTGGATGGAAGGCGCCGCACCCTGGTTTGAGCGGCTGGACCATCGGCTCCGGGAACTGCGCGCAACCTATGATGATCCGCCTGTGGCCGTCAGCGCCCTTAGCCGGCTCGAGTGCCGCGCGAAACCCATGCGCGACAAGAACATCGCGTTGCTGAACCGCTACGACCAGTTCTTTGCGCAGCCGCAACTGCTTGTCGTACCCATCAGCGATCAAGTGCTGGAAACGGCTACCCGACTGCGAGCCGATGCCGGTTTGGCGGCTCCCGACGCCATACAGGCCGCCAGCGCGCTGAGCCTCGCCGACGAATGCAAGTTCGTGACAAACGACAACGGCATAAAGGCAGTGCCCGGCTTGGAGATTGTGCGGTTTTGAGCGATGTAACGTAGCGGTGCGCGCCCCGCACCCCTTAGAATGTCAGGTGCCACCGGCCCGCCCGGCCGCAATCCCACTTCGATAGAGATCTAAAGTCATGCCCAAAGCCAGCGCCCGCCACATCCTTGTCGATAACGAAGACACCTGCCGCGAACTGAAATCACAGATCGAAGGCGGCGCCGATTTCGCCGAAATCGCCCGCAGCCATTCCACCTGCCCGTCGGCCGCGCGCGGCGGCGAGCTGGGCGAATTCGGCCCCGGCATGATGGTCCCCGAGTTCGACAAGGTCGTCTTCAGCGCCCCCGTCGGCGAAGTCCAGGGCCCGGTCAAGACCCAGTTCGGCTACCACCTCGTGGAAGTAACCAGCCGCACCGACTGAGGGGCGCCGCGCCGCGTTCCTTCGAACGACTCAAATCCGGGAATTGACGTCCGTACCCACTATGGGTACAATCGTACCCGAAATGGGTACGCAGAAAACCAAATCCGAGGGCAGCCTTGCCGACGCGTTGTTTACGACGACGCAACAGCGCGTGCTCGGGCAGCTTTTCGGCCGTCCGGGCCACACGTTATATGCCCGCGAACTGATTTCGCTGACTGGCGGCGGCTCCGGTGCCGTCCAGCGCGAACTGGCGCGCCTCGAATCAAGCGGTCTGATTACTTCCGGGCGGCGCGGCGCCCAAAAGCACTACCAGGCGAACAAGGCGTCGCCGCTGTTCGAGGAACTGTGCTCGATCGTCAGCAAAACGGTCGCCGTTGCCGAACCGCTGCGGCGGGCGCTCGCGCCGTTGGCCACACAGATCACAGCGGCATTTGTGTACGGTTCGGTGGCCAAGGGTAAAGACACTGCGGACAGCGACATTGACCTGATGATCGTCAGCAACACCGTCGGCTATCCGGATGTCATGAACGCCTTGTTTGAGGTGACTCAACGGCTGGGGCGGGAAGTCAATCCGACGATATACAACGCGCCTGAACTTGAAATGCGGCTCCGCGAGGGAAACGCGTTTGTCACGCGCGTATTCGAACAACCAAAAATCTGGATCATAGGGAGTGAAGGTGACCTCACCTCTGGATAACCTCTGCGGGCAAGGCAAGCCGCTGGTGCGGGAACCGCCGGACGCACGCGAGTTCGCCGGTCTCAAGAGATCCGCGCTGCACCGTCTCGCTGACGCGAAAAACGCAAGCAACTCGCTGGAGGGCCGCTTCGACGTTGCCTACAGCGCTGCGCATGCCCTGAGCCTTGCCGCGCTTCGCCACAAAGGGTACCGCGCGAGGCATCGCTACATCGTGTTTCAGGCATTGCCGCACACGCTCGGCCTCGGCCCCGAAGTCTGGCGGCTGCTGTCGAAATGCCACGACGTCCGGAACCTGGCCGAGTACGAAGGCGACTTCGATGTGACGGAGCGCCTGGTGGCTGATCTGATTGCCGCTTGCGAGCAGGTCGCCGAAGCGGTCGAACGCCTCCCGGCGCTTTAAGCTCTCGGCCGCGCGCGGCGGCGAGCTCGGCGAATTCGGCCCCGGCCAGATGGTGCCCGAATTCGACAAGGTCGTTTTCAGCGCCCCCGTGGGGCGAAATCCAGGGCCCGGTCAAGACCCAGTTCGGCTACCACCTTGTGGAAGTGACGCGCGCCGCAGCGACTGAGCGGCGCCACAAAAGCACGGCAGCGCTCCGAAAAGAGCCGGAGTGGGAGGTAAGGAAACTTACCTTACGACGCCGAGCTTGCTTCTTAGTAAAGCTTACCTTTACTATGGACGCGTTTCCGTCCCATGGTAAAGGCAGCTTGATTACGTCTGATACCACCGCCAAGCGTGCTGGCGCAACGCGCGCCGGCCGATATGTGCGCCAGCCAGCCGGCTATCGCGCCTTCATCCCTGCGCCATTGCCTCCCAATCCGGCTGTGCGGCTGGAAGGCGAGCTCCAGGAACTGCTGTCGCGCGCAGACCGGGCGCTCGGACGGCTGGATGGCTCGATCCAAATCCTGCCGAACCCCGACCTGTTCGTCTTTATGTACGTCCGAAAGGAGGCGGTGCTGTCCAGCCAGATCGAAGGCACGCAGAGTTCGCTGCAGGATCTGCTGGCCGCTGAAGCGCGAATCCTGTCACCCGAACGGCCGAGGGACGTAGATGAAGTCGTGAACTATGTTCATGCGATGAATCACGGATTGGCGCGCCTCGGTGAATTGCCGCTTTCGGTTCGCTTGTTCCGCGAAATTCACTCCAAGCTTATGCAAGACGTGCGTGGTTCGCGCTTGACGCCCGGAGAGCTTCGCCGGAGCCAGAATTGGATCGGATCCGCCGGCTGCACATTGAATGAAGCCGCATTTGTGCCGCCGCCACCCGCTGCGTTACCCGGAGCGTTGGGCGATCTTGAGCAATTCCTGCACCGGGACTCCGGTCTGCCACTGCTGATTAAGGTAGGTCTCGCTCACGCGCAATTCGAGACGATCCATCCGTTTCTCGACGGCAATGGCCGCATTGGACGCTTGCTCATAACCTTCTTTCTCTGCGAGCGCAAAGTCCTCGGCAAACCGGTACTTTATCTTTCGTACTACTTTAAGCGTCACCGCCAGCGATATTACGAACTCTTGCAGAGCATCCGCGACACCGGCGACTGGGAAAGCTGGCTTGCGTTCTTCCTTTATGGCGTTGCGGAGGTAAGCGGCCAAGCCACCGAAACGGCACGGCGAATACTAGCCATGCGAGAGGAACATCGTGCAAGAATCACCCATCATTTGGGGCGGGTTTCCGGCAACGCGCACAAGTTGCTGGAGCAGCTGTACGTAAGGCCGATCGTATCGGTCGCAGACGTGCGCGAGATAACAGGTATCAGCCGTCCTGCGGCCAATGAATTGGTGCGCAAGTTTGTCGGCTCGGGCGTCTTGAACGAAATCACCGGCCAAAAACGCAACCGGCGATTTTGCTATCGTGCTTACATCGACCTGTTTAACGAAGGATGAGTCGGCCCGGTCGCTCCTTACGGCCTTACCCGTCCGTTCTCCATCCGCCCGCCCCGGGGCCGCCGTTTGGTATCCTCGCGGTCACGCTGTCGCCCGAAGCGCTGCCGGGGGAGCGCCAATACCGCCTAGGCTTCCGCGACCAATATGCTATATTCGCCAAGGGTTTACCCGGGGCGGGTGGACTCCGGTTCAGAAGTAGTGGCACAACGGACTCTGGGCATCGGAACCGTGGTTCGCGAGCGGCTGACGATGTTCGATGAGGGTCGGCAGTGTCGGCGTAGTTGCAATCGGCCAAGAGGCAAGAGGACTTGATGGCGGCGAAGAAAATCTCGAGTCAGAAGAAAACGGCCGCACTTGGCGTGGGTCGCCCACCTCATGCAAAACAAATTCCCGGCAGCATGAAAAGCAGTGCTTTATGCCGTAATCGCTCTACAAGCCTAGTGAAGGCGAAGCAACGGGTTGCTGATCATGGAGAGGTGTTTACCCCAGCGTGGCTGGTTGAAGCGATGCTCGATCTCGTCAAGGGCGAAAGCGAGCGCATCGACTCCCGCTTTCTCGAGCCGGCATGCGGGAGCGGCAATTTCCTCGTGCAAATACTTCGACGCAAACTCGCCGCTGTCGAACTCAAGTATGGCAAGTCAAACTTCGAGCAACGGCACTACGCGTTGCTCTCGCTGATGTGCATCTACGGCATAGAGCTATTGCCGGATAACATCAATGAGTGCCGCGCGAACTTGCTGGAGATTCTTGTCGAGTATCTCAATATGGCAGAGTCGGATGATCTATATCGCGCAGCGTCCTATGTGCTCTCACAGAATCTAGTACAAGGTGATGCGCTGACGATGCGAACCCATGACGGCGAGCCCATCACATTTGCTGAATGGGGATATCTCGGAAAGGGCAAGTTCCAACGGCGTGATTTCCGGTTCGAGGATCTTGCTGGCGCGTCAGCCTTCAGCGCGGAGGATTCGTTGTTTGCCCATCTCGGCAAGCATGAGATTTTTACGCCGATCAGAACCTACCCGGCAATGACCGTGCGTGAATTGGCCGAGATGGCGCGAGACGTCACGGAGAGCGGCCTATGACGACGGTTGCCGCTTCCATCCCTGTCCTGCGCTGGGCCGCTCAGCGCGCCCGCCTTGATGACGAGGCCTTGGCCGGACATTATCCGAAATGGTTGTTGTGGCTCAGCGGCGAAGCACAGCCTACGCTGCGACAGCTCGAAGACTTCGCGCGCCGCACGCATACCGCCCTCGGCTATTTCTTCCTGCCGCGGCCTCCGGATTTGCAGTTGCCGGTTCCGGATTTCCGTACGCTGCGCGATGAAGCGCTTGCCGAACCAAGCAGCAATCTGCTCGACACGCTCTACCTTTGCCAGCAACGCCAGGACTGGTATCGCGACCATGCGCGGTTACATGGCTTGCCGGCGCTCAAGTTTGTCGGTAGCGCAGCGCTTCAGGAGGCGCCAGAAACAGTGGCGCAGCGGATGCGTGAGGAGTTGGGGGTGTCTGCTGAGGTGCGGAGGCGATTGCACACTTGGGCGGACGCTCTTCGCCAGTTGATTGCCAGAGCTGAAGAGGCGGGCGTCATGGTCATGGCTAGTTCCGTGGTGGGCAGTAACAGCCACCGCAAGCTGGATGTCGGCGAATTCCGTGGTTTTGCCTTGGCGGATGACCTCGCGCCGCTTGTCTTCCTGAACGGATCGGACAGCAAGTCCGCGCAGATGTTCACCCTGGCGCACGAGCTGGCACATCTGTGGCTTGGCGCTTCGGGTGTTTCCGATTCCGAAACCGGCCGCGTACCGGGACAGCGTATCGAGCGGTGGTGCAATAAAGCGGCAGCGGAACTGCTGATGCCCATGCAGGCGCTGCGCGCCACGTATCAGCCAGGAACGCCGATCCCGCAGGAAATCCAGCGGCTGGCGCGCGAGTTCAAGGTCAGCACGCTGGTTGCTCTGCGCCGGCTGTTCGATGCGGGATTCATCAATGAAGCCACGCTATGGCAGCACTATCGCCAGGAACAGGAGCGGCTACGCGCGCTGGAGCGCAGCGGTACTGGCGGGGGCGACTTCTACAACTCGCTGGGTGCACGCACGAGCAAGCGCTTCGCACGCGCCATTGTGTCCAGCACACTGGAGGGATTCACCCCGTTCACTGAAGCGTTCCGCATGCTGGGCGTGCGCAAGACGGCCACGTTCTACCAGGCCGCGCGCGAGCTGGGGGTGACGGCATGAGTTACCTGCTGGATGCGAACGTATTCATGGCTGCCAAGAACTTGCATTACGGGCTGGATTTCTGTCCCGCATTCTGGGAATGGCTGATTCAC
>DASSOO010000045.1:0-5897 GCA_035700455.1 Gammaproteobacteria bacterium | reverse complement strand
GCGCGTTTCCATGGATGGACTGCAAAGACTGAATTGAATGTCCGGTACGCCACGGAACGCCGCCGGACGAGGTGACAATCGGGGAATTTAAATGGCCGCGCCCACTGCTGAGCGCCCATCCGGCATGCCGCGTTATCTCGTCGTCGAGGGGCCGATTGGCGTCGGCAAGACCAGCCTTGCGCGGCGCATCGCCGAATCCTGTAACGCGCAATTGCTGCTTGAGCGCGCCGATGAAAACCCGTTTCTCGAGCGCTTTTATCAGGACCCGCGCTCGGCGGCGCTGCCGGCACAGCTGTCGTTCCTGTTCCAGCGCGTGCGCGAACTCGAGAAGCTGCGTCAGGGCGATATCTTCGCGCCGGTGCGCGTGGCGGACTTCCTCCTCGAAAAAGATCGCCTGTTTGCGCACCTCAATCTCGACGACGATGAACTTGGTCTTTACGAGCAGGTTTACGCGCGCGTCAGCGTCGATCTGCCGTCTCCGGACCTGGTCGTCTACCTGCAGGCGCCGGCCGAGGTGCTGATGCGGCGCGTGCGCCGCCGCGGCATCGATTACGAGCAGTTGATTCGCCGCGATTATCTCGAATCGCTGGTGGCGGCCTACGCGCATTACTTCCACCGCTACGACCGTACGCCGCTGTTGATCGTCAACGCGGCCGAGTTCAACCCCGTTGAAAACGAAGCCGACTATCGCGCGCTGCTCGACGAAATCGCCGCGGTCAGGACCGGCCGGCATTACTTCAACCCGACGGCCGCCTAGGCTTGCGTGCGCCGAAGGACTCGGTCATTCTGAAGCGATGTATACGCAAGTAAAAACACAGGCAAACGCCAAACCGGTAACGCTCCATACGCTTGCGCAGATGAAGCGCACCGGCCGGAAGATCGCGTGCCTGACGGCATACGACGCAAGCTTTGCGGCGCTGGTCGATGCGGCCGGCGTCGACGTGGTGCTGGTCGGCGACACGCTCGGGATGGTCGTGCAGGGCCATTCGTCGACGCTGCCGGTAACGGTCGACGACGTGATTTACCACTGCCGCATGGTCGCGCGCGGCTTGCGACGCGCACTGCTGATGGCGGACATGCCGTTTCTCACGTACACCGAACCGGCGCAGGCGCTGAATAACGCCGGGCGGCTGATGCGCGAGGGCGGCGCGGCGATGGTCAAGCTCGAGGCCAATGCAAACCAGGCCGAAGTCGTGCGCCACCTGGCGGCCAACGGCGTGCCGGTGTGCGCCCATCTTGGTCTGCGCCCGCAGTCGGTGCACAAGATCGGCGGTTTCAAGGTGCAGGGCAAGGGTGGCGAAGCGGCGCGTGCAATGATCGACGACGCGCTTGCGCTCGAAGCGGCCGGCGCCGATATCGTTCTGCTCGAATGCGTGCCGTCGGCGCTCGGGCGCGAAGTCGCGCAGCAGGTCAAGGTGCCGGTAATCGGTATCGGAGCCGGCCCCGATGTCGACGGGCAGATCCTGGTGCTTTACGACATGCTCGATATCACGCCGGGCCGCCGGCCGCGCTTCGCGAAAAACTTCATGGCCGGTGCCGCGTCGCCGCTCGCGGGGGTTGAGACATACGTAGCCGACGTCCGCAGCGGAGCATACCCCGCCCCCGAACACTGTTTCGACTGACCGATGGATATCGTTACAGAGCCTGCGCCGCTGCGCGCAGCGGTCGCACGCTGGCACCTCAACGGCGAGCGCGTGGCGCTGGTGCCGACGATGGGCAACCTGCACGCGGGGCATCTGGCGCTGGTCGCCCAGGCCCGTGCGCTGGCCGAGCGGGTCGTCGTCAGTATTTTCGTCAATCCGCTGCAGTTCGGGCCGAGCGAGGATTTTGCGGCTTACCCGCGCACGCCGGACGAAGATCGCGCGCAACTTGCCGCAGCCGGTGTCGATGCGGTGTTCATGCCTGACGCGAGTGTGATGTATCCGCGCGGGAAGGATGCGAGCACGACTGTGCACGTACCAGAACTTACCAGCATCCTGTGCGGCGCAAGCCGGCCGGGTCATTTCGTGGGCGTCGCCACGGTCGTCGCCAAGCTGTTTAACCTGGTCGGGCCGGACAGCGCGGTATTCGGCGAAAAGGACTATCAGCAACTCGTCCTTATCCGTCGCATGGCCGCCGATCTCGCGTTTCCGGTCGAGGTTATCGGTATACCGACGGTGCGCGAGGCGGATGGACTCGCGATGAGTTCGCGTAATCAATACCTTACGCCGGCGGAACGGCAGATTGCGCCGCAGCTTCACGCGACGCTTCTGAGTGTCGCCGCAAAGCTTTCCTCCGGAGAAAGCGATTTTGCGGGGCTGGAAGAGCAGGGAATGGCTGCATTGAACGCGGCTGGATTTGAGGCCGAGTATGTCGCCGTTCGTCGCGCCGACGATCTTGGCGTACCGGACGATCGCGTCGGCGTCCTGCGTGTCCTCGCAGCCGCAAGACTGGGCCGCGCGCGCCTGATCGACAATCTACATGTGGACAGGCCGGTGCGTTAGAGCTTTCAAAGGCAGCTATTGCTGCGGGCTTGTTCCGGGTCTGCCGTTGGCGCCTGCCGCTGCGCGTCCAGCAGCATGTTTGTGCAAGGCCGGAGGTTGAGGCCAAACTTCCGGCCGCCTGCGTTCTGGCACGTCGTTGCCGAGCCGGTTCGACGGTTCGCGAAGTTGGATTCGGGTTCGCCCGCGATTTGTTGCCGCATCAATACCAATTGCAGCGGGCCAATCGCGCAAGGCCGCGTTCGATTTCGCCGACGTCCGCGTGCGTATAGCCGAACAACAGGCCGGAGCGGGAAGGGGCACGCAGGTAGTAACGCGCCGCCGAATACAAGCGCACGCCGTTTGCTGCCGCGGCGGCGATGAGTGCATCGTCACGTGCCTTGTCGTGTCCCGCGAACTGCACCAGAACATGCTGGCCGGCGCCGTTGTCACGAAAGATTGCGCGGTCGCCGAAATGATCGGTCAGGCCGTCAAGCAATGCCTGGCGGCGCACCGCAAGCACTTTGCGCAACCGGGACAGATGACGCAGGAACGCACCGCTCTCGATAAAGTGCGTAAGTGCTATTTGTTCAAGCAGGTCGGTATGGCAGTCGAGCAGGTATTTCAGCCGTGAGAATACCGGCACGAGTGCCGGCGGGAGCACGAGGTAACCGAGTCGAATCCCGCCATGCAGGATTTTGGACAGCGTACCGCAGTAAATTGTCCGCCCGTTGCGATCGAGCGCCTGTAGCGGCGTCAATGTGCGGCCGCGGTAACGAAATTCGCCGTCGTAGTCGTCTTCGAAGACATATGCATCGTGGCGATTCGCCCAATCGAGGAGCCGAAGCCGCCGTTCGAGCGACAGCCGCGCCCCGGTCGGGAACTGGTTGGCAGGTGTCGTATAGATCAACCGCGCGCCATCCGGCAGCCATTCGAGCGCTTCGGGGTCGAGACCATCGGCATCGATCGGGAGCAACGCAAATTTTGCGCCGACGCTTTCAAAGGCGAGTGTCGCGCCGTGGAAGCAGCACTCTTCTACCGCGATCGTGTCGCCGGGGTCGACCAGTAAACGCGCTACGAGAAACAGCGCTTGCTGAGAGCCGCTGACAATGATGACTTGTTCGGGCGTACACAACAGCCGGCGCGATAGATTGAGATAATGGGCGACGGCCTGGCGCAACGGCGGGAAGCCTTCCGGCGCCGGGCTGCCGTAGCCGAAAAATCGCGGATCTTCGATCGCGGCTCGCAGCGAGTTCAGCCATGCGCGCGACGGAAACAGACGGCGGCTCGGGTCGCCATAGCTGAAGTCGCAGACGATTCCGGGTTCGGGGCGCCGGTCGAGTCCCAGGCGGTAGGGGCGATCCGTCGGCAGGCGTCTCGCCGCCGCCGACAGCCGCGGTGCGGCAGCCGCGGGGGTGTTCCGGACACGCTGGTACGCAAGGTCTTCGCTGACGTAAGTGCCGGACCCGGTACGGCAGATGATCAACCCATCCGCTTGCAGTTGCTCGTAAGCAGTTAGCACCGTGTTGCGCGCTATGCCCCGGGCAGCCGCCAGACTGCGGCTCGACTGTAGCCGCGCACCGGGAGCCAGCACCCCGGTAAGTATGGCTTCCCGGAGCTCGCGGTACAGTGCTTGATAAAGCGGATCCGTGGCGCCCAAGCCTGCGTCTGCTTGGGTGCACGCCGATCCGCTGGATATGGCAGGTATCTGCGTCAGGTTTGCGGCCATGGCGTTTCCCCGGCGAAGAACGCGGACCTAGCTTAACCGTTTCCTGGGCTCCGTTAACAGAGCCACTTTTCGATACTCCGCCGGGGCCGCTCGCAGTGGCTCTCCCCGACAAGCGCTTGGTGCCGGTTATGTCGGACGGGTAAAAGGCCGCCCGCATAATTTTCTCTGGTGATGTATCGGTTGCGCTGTTGGATATTAACTGCGCATTCGTTGCCCGGGCCGGCAGGACGCATCAGGTGAGCGCCAGGACCGGGCAGGCCGGCCAGGTCAACTGGTTAGGGAACGGATACTCCGGCTGAGCAAAATGATCGCGATGAACGCTCCATCGCGATCATTCTTCATGAAGTGCAAAATTTCGGACGATGTCCATCATTGAGCGGTTTGGCCGGCTTCGAGTTTGAACCTGCTTGAGAGTTCGCGCCGGCCATTCGGCGTGACGCGAAGCACGCGGCTGTCGAGTTCCCTGACAACCCACTTCCGCTTCAGCGCCACCTGCAGCAATGCGGCACCGGCGGCACCGGCCAGGTGAGGTCGCCGCTCGCTCCAGTCCAGGCAGGCATAGGCGAAACGGCGACGCGATGCACGCATCGCCGCAACATCGATACCCAACGCAGTAAGTGCCTGCTCGCCCTCGGCCGTAAGGTCGTACGCGGTTGCGTCCGCCGGTGTCGGTATAAACCAGCCCAATTGAAGAAGGCAATCATGGAGCGACACGCCCAATGCCCCGGCGATATGGTCGTAGCAGGTGCGGGCGCTGCGCAGGTGGACGGGCGTGTTTGGTACGAAGCTGTCGCGTGCTGCACCCGCGACAACCGACAGTGCTTCGAGCGCAGCGGCAACCTGAACCCCGCACAAGCTGTAGTAGCGATGCTTGCCTTGCGCAAGGACCTTGACCAGATGCCGCTCTTTCAGCCGTGCCAGGTGCACGCTTGCCGTTGACGGACTTACTTCAGCCAGGATGGCCAGTTCGGTGCTGGTGCGCGCGTGCCCGTCCAGCAGGCAATACAGCATCCGCGTTCTTGCCGGCTCGCCTATCGCCGCGGCAACCGCTGCAACTGAGGAATCTGCGAAAGCATCCATAGTTTTATTAAAAACGAAATGTGTTTGTGTCTAAAAGTAAATAGTAGGCGACAAGTCTATTCGATACAAGGCTCGCGTTTACAACGTCGCTATCCATGCGGAGTCGGCTGCGGCCGCTTGTATCTTCGAAAGGCGATCATGCGAATTCAGGAAGCACACTGTGCATTCACGTTTCAATCCGCAACGAAGTGTAGCGCCTGGACAACGGTAACACTTGCGTCCAGATCGGCTGTACCGGCGGCCATCTGGTGTCCGCGGCGCAGGAAACGGTGTCGTGTTCGGAAGCATCAACGCCGGCGGCCGATCCACTGGATTGACTGGCGCGCGCTGTGCACGTGCACGTCTTTCGCTGTTGTTACGTAACCTCTTTCGAGGAGGCTTTCATGAATAATCGCAAATGCATCAGCCAGGCAGTGCGGTACGCGCTAACTGCCGCCGTGACCGCGACCGTTTCATACGCACCGCAGACGCTGGCGGCCACCGCCAGTGGGGCACAGACGCTCGGCACCATCGAGGTGACCGGTTCGCGCATCAAGCGTACCGACGTCGAGACTGCCCAGCCGGTGCTGCAGATCGATCGCCAGACGATCGAGAATACCGGTATCCAGAACGTCGGCCAGTTGTTGCAG
>DASSOO010000044.1:0-2692 GCA_035700455.1 Gammaproteobacteria bacterium | reverse complement strand
GGTCATGCGCGAATACGGCCGCAAACTGAAGAGCGTCGCCGAATACGGCCAGTTCGACGCAATCGCGCCCGGCCACGGCGCGATCGTGCAGGACCGCGGCGGCAAGCTCGCCGCATGGCGTGACGAAAACGGCAAGCTGACCCTGCTGTCGGCAAGTTGTACGCACCTGCATTGCGATGTGCAGTGGAATGCGGCGGAAAAAACCTGGGACTGCCCGTGCCACGGCAGCCGGTTCAGCGTCCATGGCGATGTAATCGAGGGTCCGGCGCTCGCGCCGCTTGCACCGCATAAAGTCGAACGCAAGCGCGCCTGAACAGGCGTCCGCCCCGTCGCCGCCGGTTGTTATTTCAGGTACGTCACCATCCAGTCGACCCAGCGCCGATATACATCGGTCTGGCGCACGATATCGTGCGGGAAATGCGTGTCGGCCGGGTAAACGTAGAACTCGGTGTGCACGCCGTTGTCACGCAGCGCGTGATACATCTCGTAGCTGTTGACGATCGGCACGTTCGGATCGCCGGCATCGCCCATGATCAGCGTCGGCGCCTTGACGTTCGGGGCCAGGCGGATCGGCGACTGCTCACGCCAGATGTCATGGTATTTCTTTGTCCACGGGGAGCCGCCGAAGAAATAAAGGTCGCCTTTCTGATAGAACGCGATCGTATAGTCCATAACCCAGTCGTTGAGCGCAGCGCCTTCGATCGCCGCCTTCCATACGTCGGGATAGCGACCGTTAAGCCACGAGGTCATGTAGCCGCCGTACGACCAGCCGGAGACGCCGATACGGCTCGTATCGACTACGCCGAGTTTCTTCACCGCATCGAGGCCTGCCATGACATCCTTGCCTGGGCCTTCGCCGGTATCGCGGTAGATCGCGTGCTGGTATTTATCCCCGAGGTTGATGCTGCCGCGATAGTTCGGTTGGAACACGAGAAAGCCTTGCGCCGCGAGCAGTTGTCGCAGCGGGTCGAAGCGCGTGACCGACGCGCCCTCGGGGCCGCCGTGGATCAGCAGCACCAGCGGGTATTTCCGGCCCTGCCGATAGTCGACCGGGTAAGTCAGCACGCCGTCTTCCTTGAAGCCGTCCGGCCCCTGCCAGTCGATACCGGTGCTCCGGCCGAGCTTGACGTCATCGACGAAGCCGTTGAGGTCGGTGAGCCGGTGCGGCTTCGCACCGATATGCATCACGTAGAGTTCGTCCGGGTGATTCGGCGTACTGGCGATAAACGCGATCTCGCCGTCGTGAGAGACGCTCACGCTCGCATTCGGGTTGAGGTCGCCGAGATCGAGCATGTGCGCGTGCCCGTCGAGCGGCTGCGTCCAGAAGACGCTCTCGGTGCCGGCGTCGCCGGCAAGCAGCAGCGTCTTGCCATCGGGCAGCCAGGCGAAGTCGTTGATATTGTGCGCCAGCGCATGCGTCGCATCACGGCTCTCGCCGTGCTGCGCGACGTAGACCGCGTTGCCGTTGTTCTGGTCACCGTCGCGCGGCCGCATGAACGCGAGCACCCCGCTTCGCGGCGCGAAAACCGGCACCCCCGCACCGGTAGCATCAATTACAGTGTGCAGCTTGCCGTCTGCAACGTTAACGGCAGCGATCGTCGAGCGATAGGCATTGCCGAAGTAGCTGTCGGGGAATTTCGTGAACAGCACTGATTTGCCGTCCGGGCTCCATACGAGCGGCGAAGCGGTATCCTGATCGGTCTGCACGCTCCAGTCGCCGTGCGTCAATCGCCGCGCCTTGCCACCGTCGGCCGCGACCACCCACAGATGCCACGGCTGCACCGCGGCACGCGTCATGTAGTTGTTGTCCGTTACCTTGAACCAGTCTTCATGGTGTTTGAGCGCTTTCTTGTCTTTCGGCGCGTCCTCGGCCATGAACGCTATCTGCCTGCCGTCCGGGCTCCACGCGAACTCGTCGACGCCCTGCTTGTTGTCGGTGACGCACTGCGCGTCGCCGCCATTCATCGGCATCACGTACACCTGCGGCTGCCTGGTGTCCGGGTCTTTCGCCAGAAATGCGAGACGACTGCCATCGGGCGACCAGCGCGGCGATGAGACGCCGTCGCGTCCGTAGGTGAGCCGGCGTGACTTGCCTGTTTGCGCATCGACGAGATCGATCTCGGATTTCGACTTGTCGTTCTTCCAGTCGGCGCGCGCAACGACGAGCGCGATCTGCCGCCCATCGGGCGAGATCTGCGCATCGCTCAAATGCACCAGTCGGCGCAGGTCGGTAAGCTTGAAGACAGGCGACGGCGCCGCCATGGCGGCGGCAGCCGTGAGCAGCAGGTACAACGGGAAGGCGGCGCAGAGCAAGCGTTTCATGGCGGAATCCTCGGCATTACGCGCGAAGCGCGGCGGCCGGAATTATGCCATGTTCGGGCTTTCGCGGCGTGCCGGTGCGGAGCGGCGGACGGATACTGAGGTGCGTACAGCCGGCGCTCCGGCAGTCGTGCACATGCAGCGCGATATTGCTCCCGCCGGCTCCCGCCGAAGTTTTATCTAGCCGCCTGGCAACCGCTGGCGGCTCACCCGCGGGAGCCGGTTTTCTTCCTGCCGCCGCCGGTTTTCTTGCGGCGCTGCCTCGTCTTGGCCTTGCCCGTCGCGGCCGCCTTCTTCGTCCCGCCCCCCTTCGCGCCGCGCCGCGAGACTTCCAGGCTCTTGCGCAGCCGCTCGGTAAAGTCGATAACCTCTG
>DASSOO010000043.1:0-3988 GCA_035700455.1 Gammaproteobacteria bacterium | reverse complement strand
CCCGGCGACAGCCACCACGGCGGTCGCGAACACGCTGAGGCCAAAGACCCATACGGTGATCATGAAGCCCTGCGCGAGCTGCGTGACCGGATGATAGTCGCCGTAGCCGGTCGTCGACAGCGTCTCGACGAGAAAATACAGCGCGCTCAGCAGCGTCGTGATCGGCGGGTCGAACTGGTGGCCGAGCAGGTACAGGCCAAACGTTCCGTACGCGACCACGGCGACCACGCTTACCAGCGACACGAGGCTGTTGCCGAGCAGCGTGCGCCGCCAGAAGTGGCGCTGCAATACCAGCAGCAATAACAGAATCACACCCGGCAGAATCAACGTGCCGCCGTAGTGACTCCTGGCAACGTTCACCGCGATCGTCACCAGCAACAGCAGCACGGCAAACGTCCACGCGATGCGTATGCGCCAGAACAGGCCGATGCCGGTAAAAATCAGTCCGATGCCGAGAATGATCTGGGTACCGCTGCCGAGCGCGCCGAGCGAAACCTGTTGGGTCAGCTCCGGTACCTTGCCGACAGCCGCGTTCAGAAAATGCTGCGCGTGGAAGCCTGCCAGCACGTTGACCGCACCGGCGGCAACGAGAATCAGTGCCAGCGGCACCTGCGGCCAAATGCGGCGACCCAGCCACACCGCCGAGTGCAGCGGCCGCGGCCGATTCATCGGCGGCGCTTCCCGATGCAACGCAGGCGAAAGTCTGGCAGAAAGCGCGCGGCGGCCGTTCTCATGGCCGAAATTATACGCGAGCGACCGGCGCCGGCGCTGCGCGCCGGACGGCCTTGCGTTACCATACGCGCTCCCTGGCCGCGATGAGCCCCATGGACGCACTCGAAGCCCTTTCCCCGCTCGACGGACGCTATGCTGAAAAGGCCGCCCCGCTGCGCGCGCTCGGCAGCGAATACGGCCTGCTGCGCCAGCGCCTGCTGGTCGAGATCCACTGGCTGCTGGCGCTTGCCGACGCACCCGGCGTAACCGAAGTCCCCGCGCTGACTTCCGCCGCGCGTGCGCGCCTTGCATCCCTCATCGATGGCTTCGACGTTAACGAGGCGCGGCGCGTCAAAGAAATCGAGGCGACGACCAACCATGACGTCAAGGCGATCGAGTACTATCTCAAGGAAAAACTTAAGAATGACGCTGAAGTAGCTGGAATTCTTGAGTTTTTACACTTCGCGTGTACGTCCGAAGACATCAACAACCTGTCGTATGCGCTGATCCTCAAAGCCGCACGCAACGACTGCCTGTTGCCCGCCATTGATGAAATACTGGCGAAGCTTGCACAGCTCGCCGGCGATTATGCGAAGTTGCCGATGCTCGCGCGCACGCACGGTCAGCCGGCGACGCCGACGACGCTCGGCAAGGAAATCGCCAATGCCGGCTTCCGGATCGAACGCCAGCGGACCCGCCTCGAAAGCATTGCCATCCTTGGCAAGATCAATGGCGCAGTCGGTGATTTCAACGCGCACCTTGCCGCTTACCCGGATCTCGACTGGCCGGCGCTGGCGCGCGATTTCGTCGAGTCGCTCGGCCTCGAATGGAACCCGTATACAACACAGATCGAGCCGCACGATTACATCGCCGAGTACTTTCATGCGCTCATTCGTGTCAACACGATCCTGATCGACCTCAGCCGTGATATCTGGGGTTATGTTTCGCTCGGCTATTTCCGGCAAAAGCCGGTCGCCGGCGAAGTCGGCTCCTCGACGATGCCGCACAAGATCAACCCGATCGACTTCGAAAACGCCGAAGGCAATCTCGGTATAGCGAATGCACTGCTCGCGCACATGGCCGAGAAACTGCCGGTGTCACGCTGGCAACGCGACCTCACCGACTCCACCGTGCTGCGCAATATCGGCGTTGCGCTGGGTCATGGCGTCATCGCGTATCGCGCATTGATGAAAGGCCTGGGTAAATTGGAAGCGGACGCCGCCAGACTCGCGACGGACCTCGACGCGCACTGGGAAGTGCTCGCCGAAGCGGTGCAAACGGTGATGCGGCGCTACGGTGTTCCGGAACCGTATGAAAAGCTCAAGGCGCTGACGCGCGGACGCGCGATCGATCGCGAGTCGCTGCAGGCTTTTATTCGCGGCCTGGAGATTCCCGATGATGCGAAGCAGCGCCTGCTTGCGCTGACGCCGGCAACCTATGTCGGCAATGCGGCGCAGTTTGCGGCCGACTGGGCAAAAAGCCATACACGATAATCCCGGTGAAGCTATGTCGTTCCCGCGAACGCGGGAATCCATCTTCCGTTTAATCCTGGCTTTCCCGCTTTCGTGGGAATGACAGAATCAGAATATCTGCATGAACCTCGCCAGCCTCACTCCCCAACAATTCCTCGACCGCCATTGGCAAAAGCAACCGCTGCTGATTCGCGAGGCGTTTGCCGGCTTCACGCCGCCGCTCACCCCCGACGAACTCGCCGGTCTCGCCTGCGAAGACAACGTTGAGGCGCGCATCGTCATCGAGCAGCCGGATGGGACGCCGCGGTGGATCGTGCGCCACGGCCCCTTCACCGCCGAGGACTTCGCGCACCTTCCCGAGACCCACTGGACGCTGCTGGTGCAGGACGTCGACAAGTATGTGCCGGAGTGCGCGGCCCTGCTCGAACAATTCAACTTCATCCCGAGCTGGCGCATCGACGACCTGATGATCAGCTACGCGGCGCCGTTTGGTACTGTCGGCCCGCACATCGACGCCTATGACGTCTTCCTGTTGCAGGCTGCCGGCGAGCGCCGCTGGGCCATTGATCCGATTCCAGAATCTACTGCAGAAATTACCGATATTGATTTGAAAATACTGGGGAATTTCAAAAAGAAATCTGAATGGGTGCTGGCGCCCGGCGACATGCTCTACCTGCCGCCCGGCGTCGCCCATCACGGTGTTGCCGACAGCGAGTGCATGACGTACTCGATCGGCTTTCGGGCGCCGTCTGATGCTGAGTTGCTTGCCGATTTCGCCGGTTGGCTAGCGCAAAAGGCGGATGCCGGCGGCCGCTATGCCGATCCGGACCTGCAACTCGATGAAGCCGAGGCAGGACAGATTGCATCGTCCGCGCGTGAACGAATACGCACGAAACTGCGGCACTACCTTGCCATGGACGACGCGGAACTGGATCGCTGGTTCGGCTGCTTTATTACCGAGCCGAAGCCGTGGCTGGTCGCCGCGCCACCCGACGAGGCGATCGCTGCCGCAGACTTGATTGCCCGGCTGCGCGCGGGGGAACGGTTGCAACGTGCGCCCGCCGCGCGCATCAACTTCATTCCCGGCACGCTGTTCTGCGACGGCAATGCCTACGATCTTCCGTCTGCGGCGGCAGACATCGCGCCACTGCTCGCGAGCCGCCGCAGCCTCTCCTGGGCGGATCTGGCGGCGTCGCTTAAAATCGACGCGACGGTCGCTTTGCTGACCGACCTGTACAACGCAGGCAAATATTATTTCAATGACTGATTCTTCAATGACCGATCAAGCTTTCACCGTCCGAGCCGCCGACTGGAAAGCGGACGCGCCGCTGCTGCGCCCGATTCGCCAGGCGGTATTCATCGACGAACAGCGCGTACCCGAAGAACTCGAATGGGACGAGTTGGACATACACTGCCTGCACGCGCTGGCGCTTGATACTTCCGGAACGCCGATCGGCTGCGGCCGGCTGACGACCGATGGCAAGATCGGCCGCATGGCCGTACTCGCACCGTGGCGCAAAGCGGGCGTCGGCGGTGCAATTCTGCGCTTCCTGATCGATGAAGCGCGTCGGCGCGGTGCGACCGAATGCCGGCTCGACGCGCAGATCGAAGCGGTCGACTTCTACCACCGCCACGGCTTCATCGCCGAAGGCGACGAGTTCCTGGACGCCAACATCCGGCACCGGCGCATGCGCCTCACGCTGCCCGGCCGGCGCGAAATCGACTCCCTCGCCGCCTGCCGCGATGCGGTCACCGCCGTTGCCGCGGTCGCGCGCTTCGATCTCACGATCTTTACGCACGACCTC
>DASSOO010000042.1:0-3393 GCA_035700455.1 Gammaproteobacteria bacterium | reverse complement strand
GGCCCGCGACAGCGGGCCGCGGGGCCGCTATTATGCCGCCATGTCGCGCGCACTGTTCAAATCGACTTCGCTGGTGGGAGGTATGACGCTGCTGTCGCGGCTGCTCGGCTTCGCCCGCGACATCGTGTTCGCGCAGGCGTTCGGCGCCGGCATCGTCATGGACGCGTTTTTCGTCGCGTTCAAAATCCCGAATTTCCTGCGCCGGATGTTCGCGGAGGGCGCGTTCTCGCAAGCCTTCGTACCGGTGCTTGCAGAAGTCCGCCGGCAGGGCGGCGAGGCCGAAGTGCGCGATTTCATCAACCGCACGACCGGCGGCCTGGGTCTCGTGCTGGTCGTGCTCACGGCGATCGGCGTCGTCGCCGCGCCGATCCTGATCTATGTGTTCGCGCCCGGCTTTACCGCCGAGCCCGACAAGTATGCGCTGTCGGTCGCGATGCTGCGGCTGACGTTCCCGTATCTGCTGTTCATTTCGCTGACCGCGCTCGCCGGCGGCATCCTCAATACCTACGGCCGCTTCGGCGCGCCGGCGTTCACGCCGGTGATTCTCAACATCGTGCTGATCGGCGCCGCGATCGGGCTTGCGCCGCACCTGCCCGACCCGGGCCTCGCGCTCGCGTGGGGCGTCTTGATTGCAGGTTTTGTGCAACTCGCCTTCCAGGTGCCATTCTTGCTGCGGTTGCGTTTGCTGCCGCGTCCCCGGCTGGTCGGCAGGCACCCGGCGGTGCGGCGCATCATGCGGTTGATGCTGCCGGCGCTGTTCGGCTCGTCGGTTTCGCAGATCAACCTGCTGATCGACACGATCATCGCCTCGTTTCTCGCTACCGGCAGCGTGAGCTGGCTGTATTACTCGGATCGGCTGATGGAGTTTCCGCTCGGCGTATTCGCGATCGCGCTCGCGACGGTGATTCTGCCGGGCCTATCGGCGCATCACGCGGCGCGTGCGGGAGCGGCGTTTTCGGCGACGCTCGACTGGGCGCTCAAGCTCGCGCTGGTTGTCGTGCTGCCGGCAGCAGTCGGCCTGTTCATGTTGTCGGGCCCGCTGATCGCGACGTTGTTCCGCCATGGCGAGTTCGACGCGCACGACACTGTCATGGCGCACTGGAGCCTGATGGCGTACGCGTTCGGTCTCGCAGGCTTCACGCTGGTCAAGATTCTCGCGCCGGGATTTTATGCGCGCCAGGATGTGCGTACCCCGGTGCGCATCGGCGTCGTATCGGTCGCCGCGAATATCGCCTTCAACGCTGCGATCACCGCGCCGCTCGCGTTGCTGCACTTCCGCGCGCCGCATGCGGGCCTTGCACTTGCAACCTCGCTCGCGGCCTTCGTCAACGCGGGCTTGCTCTACCGGGCGCTGCGCCGCGCCGGCGCCTACCGGCCCGGCGCCGGCTGGGGCACGCTCGCGCTGCGGGTACTGCTCGCCAACGCGATCATGGCCGTCATCCTTGCAGCCGGCGTCGGTCCGCTGTCACAGTGGATCGCATGGCCTGGCCTCACGCGCGCGTGGCATCTCGCGCTGTGGATCGCCGTCGCCGGCATCGTCTATTTCGGCACGCTGGCGCTGTCGGGTATGCGGCCGCGCCATCTGCGCGCGGAGGCGGTAGCGCATCAGGCGTAAACGGATGCTACGCTCATGCTCCAGCCCCCAGCCCCCAGCCCCGTTCTTCTTGCGTATAATCGACCCCTTTTGAAGGCCGGGCGCATGGAGCTGATCCGGGGCTTGCACAACTGGCGCGGCGGCCATCGCGGCTGCGCGCTGACCATCGGTAATTTCGACGGCGTGCATCGGGGTCACCAGGCGATGCTGGCGCGGCTGCGGGAGAAGGCCGCGGCTTTGGGCGTGCCGGCGACCCTGATGACGTTCGAACCGACACCGCAGGAGTTTTTTGCCGGCGCCGCGGCGCCGGCTCGGCTCAGCAATCTGCGCGAGAAATGCACCGCGCTGGCGGCAGAGGGCATCGACCGGCTGCTTTGCGTGCGCTTCGAGGCGGGGTTTGCGGCGCTGTCGCCGCAGGCGTTTGTCGATGCGCTGCTTTTCGACAAGCTGGGCGTGCGCTACGTGCTCGTCGGCGACGACTTCCGCTTCGGTCACGATCGCGGCGGCGATTTCAGCCTGCTCGCGGCGGCAGGGCACTTGCTCGGTTTCGAAGTCGATGCAATGCCGACCGTGACGGTCGACGGCGACCGCGTGAGTTCGACGCGTGTGCGCGAGGCGCTCGCGGCGCACGACCTGGCGCTGGCCCGCCGTCTGCTCGGTCGCGACTACGCCGTCTGCGGGCGCGTACGTAACGGCGAACGTCTGGGCCGCACGCTCGGCTTTCCGACGGTGAACATCGCGCTCAAGCGCCGCGTAAGCCCGGTCAATGGCATTTACGTCGTGCGCGTGCATGGGGCGGGGCCGAAACTCCGCTACGGCGCAGCCAGTGTCGGCACGCGGCCGACGGTGGAGGGCAAAAACAAGCTGCTCGAAGTGTACCTGTACGATTTCGACGGCGACTTGTATGGCCTGCATTTGCAGGTCGAGTTTCTCCACTGGCTGCGCGACGAGGAAAAATTTGCCGACCTCGATACGCTGCGCACACAGATCGCGCGGGATGTCGAACAGGGGCGGGAATGGCTGGCAAGTAACGTTTAAGCACTAATCCCTTGAGGCAACCTGGTTAGCCCAATCGATCTTTCTTTGTCTTTCGGAATTGATAGTGACTGATTACAAAGCAACATTGAATCTGCCGCACACGGACTTCCCGATGAAGGCGAACCTCGCGCAGCGCGAGCCGGCGATGCTCGAGCGCTGGTACGCCGAGGACCTTTACGGCCAGATTCGTCGCGCCGCGGCCGGGCGGCCGCGCTACCTGATGCCGGACGGCCCGCCGTACGCGAACGGCGACATCCATATCGGCCATGCCGTCAACAAGATTCTTAAAGACATCGTCATCAAGTCGCACACGCTGGCCGGCTTCGATGCGCCGTACGTGCCCGGCTGGGATTGCCACGGACTGCCGATCGAACTGATGGTCGAGAAGAAGCACGGCCGCGTCGGCGAGAAGCTCGACCCGCGCGCGTTCCGCGCCGCGTGCCGCGAATACGCGGCGCGGCAGGTCGACCGCCAGCGCGCCGATTTCAAGCGCCTCGGCGTGCTCGGCGCATGGGATACGCCGTACCTGACGATGAACCGCCGCTACGAGGCCGACGAGCTGCGCGCGCTCGCCCGCATCGTTGAGCGCGGCCACGTTTACAAGGGCTTCAAGCCGGTGCACTGGTGCATGGATTGCGGTTCGGCGCTCGCCGAGGCCGAAGTCGAATATGCCGATAAGACCTCGCCCGCCGTCGACGTAAGGTTTCGCGTCATCGACGAAGCCGATTTCCAGCGTCGCTTCGGCAAGATCGAGGATTCAG
>DASSOO010000041.1:0-3389 GCA_035700455.1 Gammaproteobacteria bacterium | reverse complement strand
AAACGTTGCCGGCTGCATTCGAGATGGACGAGATTCTCTACGAGTTGCGCGACTACATCGCAGGCCTCAATTGTGGGCGCTGGGATTACATCTTCAGCTACATCAAGACGTTTCGCGATCGCGCCGACCACGTATTGCCCGACCGCGGCGCGGTCACAATGACGACGCATTTCCTGCGTTCATATTCGCAACTGCTGATCCAGACCTGCCATCGCCGTGGCGCGTTTGCGATGGGCGGCATGGCGGCGCAGGTCCCGATCAAGAATGACGAAGCAGCCAACCGCGATGCGCTCGACAAGGTGCGCGCCGACAAATTGCGCGAGGTCGGCGACGGCCACGACGGTACCTGGGTCGCGCACCCGGGGCTGGTGCCAGTGGCCATGGAAGTATTCGATGCCCACGTGCCCGGCCCGAATCAGCTCGGCCGTCTGCGGGAAGACGTACAGGTAACGGCCGCCGATCTGTTGCGCGTGCCGGGCGGTGCGATTACCGAAGCCGGCGTGCGCAACAACATCAGCGTCGCGATCCAGTATCTCGCTGCGTGGCTCCGGGGCTCCGGCTGCGTGCCGATCAATCATTTGATGGAAGATGCGGCGACGGCCGAGATCGCACGCACGCAACTGTGGCAGTGGCTGCATCATGGCGCCGCGCTCGATGACGGCCGCCGCATTGACACTGCGTTGCTGAACCACTTTATGGACTCCGAACTGTTTACGCTTGCCGCCAATCGCCACGACCTGCCGTTCGCCGAGGCTGCGCAACTGCTGCACGAGGCAACCGAAGCCGAGGAGTGCGCAGAATTCATCACGCTTGCCGCCTACGACCACCTCGAATAACCAAGTCACAAAGGAAGCAATACCATGGACGGGAACGCTTCAGCCGCCGCGCTGAAACAGGACTGGGAAAACAACCGCCGCTGGAAAGGGATTCGCCGCAACTACAATGCCGAAGACGTATCGCGCCTGCGCGGCAGCGTCGTGATCGAGTACACGCTCGCACGCCGCGGCGCCGAAAGACTCTGGCACCTGCTGCGTACCGAGAAGTTCGTCAACGCGCTCGGCGCGATGACCGGCAACCAGGCGGTACAGCAGGTCAAGGCCGGCCTCAAGGCGATTTACTGCTCCGGCTGGCAGGTCGCCGCCGATGCGAATACAGCTGGGCAAATGTATCCGGACCAATCGCTCTATCCGGTCGACAGCGTGCCGGACGTGGTGCGTGCGATCAACAACGCGCTGCAGCGTCTCGACCAGATTCATTGCGCCGAAGGCAATCGGCTCAACGATGTTTATGCGCCGATCGTTGCCGATGCCGAAGCCGGTTTCGGCGGGGTTCTCAACGCCTATGAGCTGATGAAGGCGATGATCGCCGCGGGTGCCGCAGGCGTGCATTTCGAAGATCAGCTTTCGGCTTACAAGAAGTGCGGCCACATGGGCGGCAAGGTGCTGGTGCCGACGAGCGATGCGATACAGAAGCTCGTTGCCGCGCGCCTCGCCGCCGACGTACTCGGCGTGCCGACGGTGCTGATTGCGCGCACCGACGCAAATGCAGCGACGCTGCTCACTTCCGACGTCGATGAATACGACCGGCGTTTCTGTACCGGCGAACGCACGCCGGAGGGTTTTCACGTCGTCAACGCCGGCATCGACCAGGCGATCGCACGCGGCCTCGCATACGCACCCTACGCAGACCTCGTCTGGTGCGAAACCGCGCATCCGGACCTCACCGAAGCGCGGCTGTTCGCCGAAGCGATCCGCCGCGAGTACCCGGACAAGCTGCTCGCCTATAACTGCTCGCCGTCGTTCAACTGGAAGCGGCATCTCGACGACGCGACGATTGCCGGCTTCCAGAAAGAACTCGCCGCGCTCGGTTACAAGTTCCAGTTCGTGACGCTGGCCGGCTTCCACGCGCTCAACTATTCCATGTTCGACCTCGCACAGCGCTACCGCGATCGCCAGATGGCGGCGTACGTCGAGCTGCAGCAGGCGGAGTTCGCCGCCGAGCAACGCGGCTACACCGCGAGCAAGCACCAGCGCGAAGTCGGCGCCGGCTACTTCGACCGGCTCACGCAGGTCATCAGCGGCGGTGCATCGCGCCTGACCGCCTTGAGCGGCTCGACCGAGGAGGCTCAGTTCGAGCCGGCCGGCGAAGCGGCGGCGCTGGCTGGCAAGGCGTCGGCGTGACGCGCTAGCTATCGGCGCCGGCGAAGCCGAGCTGCCGCCAGGCCTCGTAAACGACGACGGCAACCGCGTTCGACAGGTTGAGACTGCGGCTGTCGGCGCACATCGGCAGTCGCAGTACGTTGCCGCCGCCGAGTTCGTCCAGCAGCGGCTGGGGCAGGCCGCGGGTTTCGGGACCGAACAGCAGCACGTCGCCGGCTTCGAATCGCACATCCGAGTAATCTCGTCGTCCGCGCGTCGAGAGGGCAAACCAGCGCGAAGTCGACAACGCGCGCCGGCAGGCGGCGAGATTCCTGTGCTCGACGACGCGCGCGTATTCGTGATAATCGAGCCCGGCACGCCGCAAGCGGCGCTCGTCGAGGCGAAATCCCAACGGATGAATCAGATGCAAAGTCGCGCCGGTGTTCGCGCACAGGCGGATGATGTTGCCGGTGTTCGGCGGAATTTCGGGTTCGTAGAGAACGATGTTGAGCATGGTGGGGGACGGCGCCTCCGCCTATAATGCGCGCATGGCTAACGATATCGAGGCTCCCAAGCCTTCGCTTGCGGTCGACTTTGCCGGGCTCAAGCTCGCGAACCCGGTGGTGCTGCTGTCGGGCTGCGTCGGCTTCGGCGAAGAGTACACGCGCGTCGAGGGCTTTTCCAACGCCGATGTCGGCGCGATCTGCCTCAAGGGCACGACGCTGAAACCGCGTCTCGGCAATCCGCCGCACCGGATCGCCGAGACGCCGATGGGAATGCTGAACGCGATCGGCCTGCAAAACCCCGGTGCACGCGCGGTCGTCGACGACATCCTGCCGAAACTCGATTTTTCCGAAACGCGCTTCATCGCCAACGTCTGCGGTTCGACTGTCGAAGAGTACGCCGAGGTAACGCGCATCTTCGACGATTCCCCGATCGACGCGATCGAGATCAACATTTCCTGCCCCAACGTCAAGGAAGGCGGCGTCGCGTTTGGCAACGACCCGGATATGTCGGCGCGTGTCGTCGCTGCCTGCCGCGCGGTTACGAAAAAGCCGCTGATCACCAAGCTGTCGCCGAACCAGACCGACATTGCCTACAACGCGGAGCGTTGCATCGACGCGGGCACCGACGCGCTCGCCGTCATCAACACGATCATGGGCATGGCGATCGATATGCATACGCGCCGACCGGTCATCGGCAACACGCAGGGCGGTCTGTCGGGTCCGGCGATCAAGCCGATTGCGCTGC
>DASSOO010000040.1:0-3053 GCA_035700455.1 Gammaproteobacteria bacterium | reverse complement strand
GCCGTCGTGGCCGGAGCAGCGCTCGAGAACTTCAAGCTCGGTGCCGGGAATCAATTGCAGCAGGTCGCGCGTCTTGAGGCCGATGTTCTGCACCCGCAAGTGGCACGGCACGTGGTAGGCGATCTTGCCGAGGCTGTTTTTGAACTCGGTGTTCAGCTTGCCGGCCTTGTGGCGCAGCATCAGGTATTCGAACGGATCGAACATTGCATCGCGCACTTTCGCAACTGCGGCGTCGTCCGGAAACAGCAGGGGCAGCTCGTGCTTGAACATGAGCACGCAGGAAGGGATTGGCGCGACGATGTCGCAGCCTTCGTCTACCAGCTTCGCGAGCACCGGAATGTTTGCATTCTTGAGCTTCTCGACCGTCTTCAGGTCGCCCAACTCGAGCTTCGGCATGCCGCAGCAGCGCTCCCGCGGCGCGAGTTGTACCGGGATACCGTTGTGCTCGAAAACCGCAATCAGATCTTCGCCGAGTTGCGGACGGTTGAAGTTACCGTAGCAGGTCGCGAACAGTGCGACTTTGCCGCGCGTGCCGTTTGCCGGCTCGACCGGCAAATCCGCCGCTGCACGCTTCTTCAGCCGCCGTCGCAAGGTCTTGCCATGGAATTTCGGCAGTGCCGCGTCCTTGTGAATGCCGAAAGTCTTTTGCAACAGGCTGCGCGCGGCGCCATTGCTGTTGGCCGCGTTGACTGCCTCGGCGACGATCGGTATGCCGGCGAAGCGGCCGACGACGTCGGTCGACGTCAGCACCCTGTCGCGCAGCTTGTTGCCCTTCTCGCGCCGCTTGACCGTCTTGGCGCGCAGCATCAGGTGCGGAAAGTCGACATTCCACGGGTGCGGCGGCACATACGGACACTTCGACATGTAGCACATGTCGCACAGGTAGCAATGGTCGACG
Source organism: Gammaproteobacteria bacterium (assembly GCA_035700455.1). Classification (GTDB taxonomy): domain Bacteria; phylum Pseudomonadota; class Gammaproteobacteria; order Natronospirales; family DASSBR01; genus DASSBR01. Next base: position 2,155 of record DASSOO010000040.1, on the reverse strand, counting down.
ACTTCCCAGTGGACCTCGCGGCTGATGCCGGAAACGTCCATGGATTCCGACTCGTCGATCGCATCGAACAGCGTCGGGAACGCATTGCAGAGATTGAAGCACCGCCGGCAGCCGTGGCAGATGTCGAAGATGCGGTCCATCTCCGCGAACAGCGCAGCCTCGTCGCCGAATTCCGGCCCGCGCCAGGCGATGGGGTGGCGTGTCGGCGCGATCAGGCCGCCTTCGCGGTGGTTGTCGTCAGGCATGATTCCAGCGTTATTGAGATGGGCGCCCTCGCCCCTCTCTCCACGGGGAGAGAGGAACAAAAACATCAATTCTTATCCCTTGGCCCTCTCCCGCCGGAAGAGGGCCAGGGGCGAGTGTTCCCGAGGCCTTATCCTTCCAGCCCGTCGAGCGCCTTCTGGAAGCGATTGGCGTGTGAGCGCTCGGCTTTGGCGAGGGTTTCCATCCAGTCCGCGATTTCGTCGAAGCCCTCCTCGCGGGCGATCTTCGCCATACCCGGATACATGTCGGTGTATTCGTGTGTTTCGCCGGCGATTGCGGCCTTCAGATTCTTGGATGTAGCACCGATCGGGAGCCCGGTGGCCGGGTCGCCGACGGCCTCGAGATATTCCAGGTGGCCGTGCGCATGGCCGGTCTCGCCTTCTGCGGTGGAGCGGAACACCGCCGAGACGTCGTTGTAACCTTCGACGTCTGCCTTGGCCGCGAAGTACAAGTAGCGGCGGTTTGCCTGCGACTCGCCCGCAAACGCGTCCTTCAGATTCTGCTCGGTCTTGCTGCCCTTCAGTTCCATCGTAAGCCTCCGAAATTCCAGTCTGATACGGTGATTTAGACTAAGTCTAACCTTGCGTGAATTTAGGCTGCCGGCGACACAAAGTCAACCACGGTGCGGCGCCACCCGGCGCAGAATGTGCCGTGGGGGCGAGTCTGGACAAGCACCGGACTCGCTGCTGAAAACCGGCAAGAGAGCCGTTTTCCATAGTCGACCTGCTAAAATAGCGGTTTGCCACTCTATTAGCCCTGAACCGCAATGGCCCAGTCCCGTGAAGCCGAGCCCGCGCCGGCGGATTTCGAGTCCGCTCTGAAGGAGCTCGAATCGATCGTCGCCGCACTGGAAGCCGGAGATGTCAGCCTCGATGCCGCCCTCGCCCACTTCGAGCGCGGCGTGCAGCTGACGCGCGTTTGCCAGCAGGCGCTCGCCGCCGCCGAGCAGAAAGTCGAAATTCTGCTCAAGGAAGGCGGCCAGGAACGGCTCGAACCGTTTACCCCGGAGGAATGATGGACATGCTGAACGAGACAACGCAGCCGATCGAAGACGTGCAGTCGAGCCCCGACAACCGGCACATCCCGATCCAGAAGGTGGGCATCAAGGATATCCGCCACCCGGTCCGGGTCAAGGACCGCACCGGCGGCGAGCAGCACACGATCGCCAACTTCAACATGTACGTCGACCTGCCGGCGCGCTTCAAGGGCACGCACATGTCGCGGTTCGTCGAAATCCTCAACCGCCACGAGCGCGAGATTTCGATCGCCTCGTTCAAGGACATGCTCGCCGAGATGACCGAGCGCCTGAACGCCCGCTCCGGCCATATTGAGATGCGCTTTCCATACTTCATCAACAAAAAGGCGCCGGTCAGCGGCGTCGAAAGCGTGCTCGACTACGACGTAACCTTCATCGGCATGCGCCGCGACGACGAAAACTGCATCCAGGTGCGGGTCGTCGTGCCGGTGACGAGCCTGTGTCCGTGCTCAAAGAAAATCTCCGACTACGGCGCGCACAACCAGCGCTCGCACGTCACACTGACCGCACGCATGCGCGGTTTCGTCTGGATTGAGGAACTCATCGACATCATCGAGGCCGAAGCGTCGTGCGAACTGTACGGCCTGCTGAAGCGGCCCGACGAGAAATTCGTCACCGAGCGTGCGTACGACAACCCGAAGTTCGTCGAAGACATCGTTCGCGACGTCGCCGTGCGCCTCGACCGCGACGAACGCATCCGCGCTTACGAAGTATCGTCGGAGAATTTCGAGTCGATCCACAATCACTCGGCCTATGCACAGGTGGCGCGCGACAAGGACAGCCCCGGCCCGTGATAGCCTGTCCCGCCTTTCTGGAGTTTCGCTCCTGGCTGCAGCGACAGAGAGTACGCGGCGG
>DASSOO010000039.1:0-5688 GCA_035700455.1 Gammaproteobacteria bacterium | reverse complement strand
GGGGAAGGCGTACGATGTGTCAAATCCGACGGCAGTATGTGGGTACCGGCAGCGGGGGGCTATCGGCATTTTTAAGTGACAGCGACATCAGGATGGTTTTCAGCGCGGTGCGATTCCGTACGGAAAATCGTCATTCCTGCAGAAGCAGGAGTCCAAGTCGGAATGACAGAAATACGTGCGGCGGATGGGGTTTACGGGACGGTCGCGTCAGCGGCAGAAACAGAAGTGGGGGGCAGTGAATAAGCACAAGCGCATCGCAGCGGCGGAAATCCTCCGCGACCCCGTGCACATTCTCGCGTTCGGCTTTGGCGCCGGCTTGTTTCCGCGCGCGCCCGGAACCGCGGGGACGCTGGTCGCGGTGCCGATCGCAATCGGCATTGCCATGCTCGGCTGGCCGTGGCGTGCGGCCGTCATCGTCGCCCTGTTTCTCATCGGCATCTGGATTTGCGGTGCGAGCGCGCGGCGGCTTGGCGTGCACGATCACTCCGGCATCGTCTTCGATGAAATTGCCGGCTACCAGATCGCATTGGGCATCGGCGGTTTCAACTGGGCGTCGCTCGTTGCGTGCTTCATTCTCTTTCGGTTGTTCGACATCGCAAAGCCGTGGCCGATCGGCTGGCTCGACCGGCGCATCGGCGGCGGATTTGGGATCATGGTGGACGACGCGCTCGCCGCCATTTATGCTGGCGCCGCATGGCTGCTGATATCACGTTGGATACCCCTGCCGACCTGAAGAAGCGCGGGGCGAAAGCGTCCGTGCCGGCTGCCGACGCGCCGAAGAAAATCGGCAAGTACGAGGTCACGCGCGAAATCGGCGCCGGCAGTACCAGCCGCGTGTATCTTTGCCACGACCCGTATCTGGCCAAGGACGTCGCACTCAAGCTGTACATTCCCGACACCAGCCTGACGCCGGCGAAGGCGCGCGCGCATCGGCGCGTATTCTTCAACGAGGCGCACCTCGTGGGCCTGCTGCAGCATCCGAACATCGTGCCGCTGTACGACGCCGGCGAGGGCGAGGGTGGCTGCTACATCGTCATGGAGTATGTGCGCGGCGCAGAACCGCTGATCAACTACGTCAGCGCCAAGCGCCGCCTGCCGGTTACCAGCGTGGCCGAAATCGTCTTCAAATGCGCCAAGGCGCTCGATTTCGCACATCGCCGCGGCGTCATCCATCGCGACATCAAGCCCAGCAATATCCTGCTGACGAAAACCGGCGGCGTCAGCATCGTCGACTTCGGTATAGCGCAGACGGCGCAGTCGGCACTCGCCGGCAAGCGCGGCCTGATCGGGTCGCCGAGCTACATGGCGCCGGAACAGATTCGCGAGCAGAATGCCGAAGTTACACGGCAGTCGGATCTCTACGCGCTCGGCGTCGTCATGTACGAACTGCTGGCCGGCAAGCGGCCGTTCATCGCACCCGATCTCGACCAGTTGCGCCGCCGCATTACCTACTCGACGCCGACACCGCTTCACCGTCTGCGCCCGGATATGCCGGCGGTCCTTGAGGACATCGTCTTCCGTGCGCTGGAGAAAGATCCAGCGAAGCGCTACCAGAGCGGCATCGAGTTTGCCGGTGACCTGACGCGCGCGTTTCACAAGCTCGACCGTTCGGCTGCCGAACTCGCCGAACAGGAGCGTTTCAATCAGCTGCGCAAGCTCGCGTTTTTCGGCAGCTTCAGCTATCCACAGATCTGGGAATTGATGAAAGCGAGCCAGTGGTGCGAGTATCAGCCGGGCGAGCCGATCGTCACTGAAGGCGAAATGGAAGATTGTTTTCTGATCGTCGTGACCGGAGACGTAGCCGTCAAGCAGAACGGCAAGCTGATCCGCATGCTGAGGCGCGGCGACTGCTTCGGCGAGATGGCATATCTCGGCGGCGTCCGCCGCACCGTCACGCTGGAGGCTGCGACGCAGGCCGCGACACTGCGCGTCAACTCGACCTTGATGGAGCACGCGTCGCTGTCGTGCCAGTTAAAGTTCACACAGCAGTTTTTGCGGGCGCTCTTGGAGCGTCTTGGCGCGCATTAGAAGTGGCTAGGACTAAGTGCCTAGGACTAAGTGGAAGATTGGTAGCCTCACGTCCATGCTCTTCCGGGGATCACGGGTATCCATGAAGTTGCGCAGAACGAAGAGCGAACCGATCGCGAGATTTCTTGACTCAGTCCTAGGCACTCAGTCCTAGGCACTTCCCTGAGCACCAAAGCCGCTCATCACCTTCTGCAGGTCCTCGAGCAGAAACGGCTTCTGCAGCACCGGGCGGTCCTGCCATTCGGGACGCAGGTCGGATGCGCTGTAGCCGGTCATGAACGCGAACGGGATGCCGCGGCGGTCGAGTTCGTCGGCAACGGCATAGACGCGGTCGCCGGCGAGGTTGACGTCGAGCAGCGCACCGTCGATCGGCTCCGTTCTCGCCAGCGCCAGTGCCTGGTTGAGTCGCGACGCCTTGACGACTTCGCAGTCGATCATCCCGAGCAGGTCCTCGAGCGACATTGCCAGCATCATTTCGTCTTCGACCATCAGTACGCGCAGGCCTGCCGGCCCGTTTCTTTCCTCCGCCGCATCCATCATGGTTGCTCCTTGTTGACGATCGATTCCAAGGGCAGGTCTATCGTGCAGCGCACGCCTGCCGGCCTGAAAGTCAGTTTAACCGTTGCATCGAGTTCGAATGCAAGGCCCTGCTCGATCAGCCGCGATCCGAAACCACGCTGAACGGGTTCGCTCACGCGCGGACCCTTGGTTTCCTTCCAGGTAATCTTCAGCAGCTTGCCGCCGGCTTCACCGTCCCCGATGCGCCAATTCAATTCTACCCGGCCGGCGGCCGCCGATAATGCGCCGTACTTCGCAGCGTTGGTCGCGAGTTCGTGGAACGCTATGCCGAGTGCGACTGCGCTTTTCGCGTCGAGCTGTACGTGCGGCCCGCCGATGGAGCAGCGCGCCGAGTCCGCGCCGCCATAAGGTGCCAGCTCCATCGCCGCGAGATCGCGCAGCGCCACGCCGTGCCAGTTGGTACGCATCAGCAGGTCATGCGTGTGTGCGAGCGCAGCGAGGCGGGCGAGGAAGCGTTCCTGGAACATCTGCGGGTCCGATGAGCGGAGCAACGTCTGCTGCGCAATCGATTGCACAGTCGCCAACGAGTTCTTGACTCGATGGCTCAGCTCGTGCAGCAGCAGTTCGCGGTGTGCCTCGGCGGCACGCCGGTCGGAGATGTCGCGCGCGATTTTCGACGCACCGATGATCTTGCCGGTGGCGTCGCGAATGGGCGATACCGTCAGCGAAATATCGATGCGCGTGCCGTCCTTGCGCCGGCGCACCGTGTCGTAATGGTCGACCGACTCACCGCGGCGTATGCGTGCGAGGATTTCGGGTTCCTCGTCGTTCCGCTCGGGCGGAATAAGGATGAGAATCGGCTTGCCAATGACTTCTTCGGCGAGATAGCCGAACAATCGCTCGGCGCCGCGATTCCAAGTCTGAATAATACCGTTCAGGTCCTTGCTGACAACGGCATCGTCGGAGGATTCGACAATCGCCGCCAGTTGCCGCGCTGCGCGCTCGTTGCGACGGCTGTGGCCGAGCTCCGCTTGCAGTGCCTCGAACAGCCGCGCGTTGTCGAGCGCCGTTGCCGCATGCGCCGCCAGCCCCGCCACGACATCTTCGCCGTCCTGGGTGAAGACGCCCGGGCGCTCGTGACCAAAGAACATTGCACCGATGGTTTCGCCCGAACGCAGTTTTACCGGCACGGCGAGGTAACTCGCCACCAGCGGGTGTCCGGGTGGAATGCCGTGGTAGGGCGGGTTGTGTCCGTAGCGCGGGTCGAGGCGCACGTCGTCGCTGCGAATCACCGGCTCACCGCGAAAAGTCGCGCCGAACATCGAGGTGACGCGCGGTGTGCCGAACCGCTCGAAAAGTTCGCGCGGCGCCCCGGCGACTGCCGCCAGTCGAAAGCCTTCGCCGCCATCCGCGGAGCTGGTGTTGTAGAAAAACGCACCGAATTGCGCACCGGCCAGCGCGGTTGCGCTGTCGACCACCGTCTGGATGATGTGGTCGAGGTCGAGATCGCTTGCCAGCGTCCGTGCGAGATTGTTCAGCGTCTTCAGGCGCTCGGTCTGGGCGCGCAATGCCTCGGTGTTGCGTCGGCGCTCGATCAAGTCGGCGGCCTGACGTGCAAGTACATCGAGCAGCCTGAGGTCGCGCTCACCCGGTCTGTGCGGCTGCCGCCAATGCGTCGATATCATGCCAAGTACGCGGCCGGTTCGCGAAACCAGCGGCGTCGACTGCACAGCCCGGATTTGCGAGCGCCGGTATTCGGCAAGGTCGGGAGACCCTGCCATAAATTCGCAGGTTTCGACATCCTCGACGATGGTGCGCCGGCCGCTGGCGAGTGCGGCGCCGCAAGTACTGCCGGAGCCGGCGCCGACCCATTCCCAGAAAGCCGCGGAGTCGGGATGAAAGCCCGTGGAGGCAAGCAGGCGCAGCTTGTTGTTGCCGTCGGCAACCAGCATCTGCAGGCTGGCCGCGTCTGAATTCATGATAGCGGCAGCCGCCTTGACGATCTGGCGATACAGCGCCTCGACATCGTCTTCGTCCTGCAGTTGCGTACTGATTGTCTGTAACTGGCGCGCTGCCTCGAGTTCCGCCGCGAGCCGTTCCTCGCTGGCCCGCAGGTTCTGCTCCGTTCTCTTGCGCGGCGTGATGTCCACCAGCGTGTTGACCGCTCCGGTAAAGTTTCCCTGTTCGTCCCGCAGCGGCCGCGGAAAAGCGAGAAACGGTACCAGCGTGCCATCGGGGCGCTCGGCCGCCGCTTCGGCGCCATCGATCGCGCGCTGTTCCCTGTGCGCGACGGCCATCGGGGATTGGTCGTGGCGCATCGGCCGGCCGTCCGGCCAGCGCAGCCGCCAGTTAATGCACCACTGGTCGCTTCCCAGTGCCGGTTCGCGGCCGGCGAGGTCGGTGGCGGTCTTGTTGTAGTATTTGACGCGGCCTTCTGCGTCGGTCTCGTAGACCGCTACCGGCAGCGCATCGAGCAACTCGTGTGCATGCCGTTCGCTGGCGCGCAGCGCCTGCCGCACCTGCGAACGCTCCAGTGCGATGCCGGCAAGATGTGTCGCGATTTCGAGCAGTTCAGGCCGCGCCGGTGTCGGATCTCCCGTTTTACCGCGATACATCGCGAACGAAGCGAGCACGCGACCGTCGGCTGCGCGCACCGGCGTCGAATAAGCAGCCTCAAGGCCGCAGCCGGTCATGAGCTGGCGCCAGACCTTGGAATAGCGTTCGTCGCCGGCAATGTCGGCCACAACGACCGGATGGCCGAGGTGTACCGCTTCGACACACGAGCCGAGATAAGGCGGAGCAATTGCCGCGCCTTCGATACTTTGATGGAAAATGTCGGGGAGGCTCGCGCCGATGCTTTGGCGGAAATGTTTGCCGTTGTCACTGACGATCAGGAGGCCGCAACGCAGATCGTTTTCCTGAGCCTCGATGAAGTCGACCAAGGCGGCAAGCGTTTCGTCGATCGGCGCGTCCGTCGCGATCAGTTCGAGTACGCGCTTCTGTCCCGCCAGCAGCGCATGCTCGCGCCACGGACCTCGATCAGCCGCGTGTTTCCCCGTCGGCGCGGCGTCTTCCGCGGTACTTTGCTCCATTTGCGCAATAGTGGTCCGCGCAGGCACGGAAATCAACGGGTTTCAGGCC
>DASSOO010000038.1:0-5993 GCA_035700455.1 Gammaproteobacteria bacterium | reverse complement strand
CTGCCGAGTTTTGCAGATTCCGTCATGCCGGTTCGCGAAGCCGCGCGAATGTACTCAAGCCGCTTAGTGCCAGGCGCCGCGCGCAAGGCGCCGTCGCATGTCGTGCAGATACCAGGTCTTCGGCAGCTGGCGAATTCCCGTGGGCAGATGCGGATAAATGGCACGTACAGTGCGGGAGAAGTACCGGAATCGCCGCTGCCGTCGTGGATTCCACTGGAGGCCGTACGCCTCACGGATGTGCGGAGGCAATAATGCAGCCGTCACCAGTCGGTTGAGCGGCATTGCCGCGCGCACCGGTGGCGGCACGCGTCGCGGATACAACAGTTCATGGCAGATGCCGCGCGCCGCGTCGGTGACATCGAGGGACGCTATCATCCGGTCCCAGTACAACCTGAACGCAGCACGGTCCATGGGCCATTGTGCGGCCCGCATCTGCAGCGCCGTACCGAGCACGCGATATTCCCGATAGATTTCCTCGGCCAACAAATCGTCAAGCGGCGCGATCCAGCGCTGGTAGAGGGTTACCGCCGTATCGTAAAGCGTCGCCGCAACCCACAGTTGCAACTCCGGGTCGCGTGCGTCGTAGCCGGGTCCGTGAATGTACCGGTGCACCTGGTCGACACGTGCGGCGACGGCGCGCCTTTCCGCAGGACTTCCATACGCCATGCAGTAAACATAAGTCAGGGTAGCGCGCAAACGATCCATGGCGCGCTCACTGAACCGACTGTGGTCGGCGACGCCCTGCCCGACCGCCGGATGCGCGACCTGCAACAGAATCGCACGCGCTCCGCCGGCAATGAGAATGCCTTCGCCGGCGACGGTTGCCATCGCCTCGGTGTCAATCGCCAGTGCAGCGTTTACTCTATCGTCCATGATCGTTTTCCTTTATGCCGCAGGTGCCGGCAAGGCCTTTTTTCATGATGCCGCGTCAGTAGCTTCGAGTCTAATCCGCCGGCGCGTGGAGCTGATAGAATCGTAACGCCAACCGCCAAGGAGCACAGGGATGAGAAAAGGCGCAAAGATAGTGTTGGGCGTTGTCGTCGCGATATTGATCGTCATTGGCGTCGCGCTGTTCTTCGTCTGGTCGAACCTCGACAGCCTCGTCGCGAGCGGGATCGAAAACTACGGCTCGCAAGCGACCGGGACGGAAGTCAGCGTCGGCAGCGTGCGGGTGTCGTTGCGCGCCGGCACCGCCGAGCTGGACGGTCTTACCATCGATAACCCGCGCGGTTACCAATCCGACTACGCGCTCAAGTTCGACAGGATCAGGATCGGGCTCGATATTGGCTCCCTCGGGAGTAATACTATCGTGATGGACAACGCAATCGTCGACGGTGCATCCGTGAATGCGGAATTCCAGGGAACGCAAAGCAACCTGGCGCAGATCATGGATAACCTGAAGCGTTTTGTCGGCCCTTCGAAGCCATCGCAACCGGAAACCGGCGCGCAGAAAAAGTTTATCGTCAAGACATTCCGCTTAACCAACGGTAAGGCGACGGCGATGGCCGCCGGCGCGAAGCGCAGCATCGACATTCCGGACATTTCGGTGCAAGACATCGGCGTGAAATCGGGCGGCGTCAACGGCTCTGAGCTGGCGCGGCAGATATTGCGGCCGATTATCGCAAAGGTGTTGGAGCAGGCACGCAGCGAAGCGAAGGAGAAAGCGCTCGAGACGCTGAAAAAGAAGGCCGAGAAAACCTTGCAGGATAAGCTCAAGGGCGTGAAACCGCCGCCGCCACGATGACGGGAACGAGTCCCTGATTCATTTCTGCGGCAGCGCGAAGACGACGATCTTGGCCGGCGTGCTGTCAACTTGCCAGCCGATCTTCGACTGCATGCCGGACGCGACCGCGATGTATTGCTTGCCGTTGACGGCGTACGAAATCACGCCGCCGCCGATCGGCTGGCCCGTGTTGTGGCTCCACAATAACCTGCCGCTGCCGGCATCGAAGGCCATGAAGTCGCCGGCGATGTCGCCGGTAAATACGACATCGCCGGCAGTGGCGGTGATGCCCGAGACCAGCGGTGCGCGCGCGTGATATCGCCAGCGGACCGCGCCATCGGCGGCGTTGACCGCCGTGACCCAGCCGCTGCGCTTTTCGTCCTGCACGCCGAACGGATGAAGCCGTTCTTTGGCACCGGTCCACGGCAAGCCTTTGCGGCCTTCGAGTTCCGCGGACGAGCCGATCGCGACCGTGATGCACCAGTCGATCGCGTTGACGTAAAACGCATCCGTTCGCGGCGAATACGCCGGGCCGTTCCATTCGACGCCGCCGTCGACGCCGGGGCAGTAATGCGTTCCATGCCGTGTCAGCGGCGCGTCGGTGTTCTCCATCGTCGTTACCGGCGTTTTGTAAAGCAGTCGCAGCGTATTCCGATCCATGACATACAGGTAGCCGTCCTTGCCGGCGGCGACCACGCGGCGGCCATCCGGCGTATCGATCAACTCGGGCGGCGCGGCGACGTCCCAGTCGTGAAAGTTGTCGCTGGTAACCAACTGGCGCGAACGGCGCAGCGTACCGTCCTCCAGATCCAGCGCGACGACGGAATACGTGTAAAGGTTTCTGCCGGGGCGCACCTTCTTGAGGAAATCGGGCGCGGCGTTACCGGTGGGCACGTACAACAAGCCGTGCCCGGTGTCGATTGTGTAGGAGGTCCACGTCGCCGCGCCGGCTTTCGGATGCACGGCCGTCTCCGGCGGCCAGGTCTGGCTGGCCGGCCCGACCGTCGGCACCAGGTCGGCGCTCCACAGGCGTCCGCCGGTCTTCGCGTCGAACGCCATCATTCGGCCGGTGACGCCAAAGTAATCGCCGCCGGCGTTGCCGATGTAAACCCGGCCGTTCCACGCGACCGGCGCGGCCGGAAACGTCTCGCCGGTTTCGGGATCGCCGATCGCGACGTTCCATAATTCTTCGCCGGTGCCGGCGTCGAGCGCGTACAGCCGGCCGTCGTTCGCGCCGCGAAACAGTACGCCGTTGAGCCAGCCGACGCCGCGGTTCACCTTGTTCGGATCAAACGGCGGCTGGCGCGCGAGCTGATACGTGTGCCGCCAGCGCAGCCGGCAATCGCTCGCATCGATTGCATACGTATCTTCGAGCGTCGTGAAATACAGCGTGCCGCCGATCTCGATCAGCGACGACTGCATGTTGACGGGTTCGTCGATCTGGAACGCACACATGCGGCGCAGCGAAGCGACGTTGGAACGCGTGATTTGCGCGAGCGGCGAATAGCGGTTGCCGGCGAGCGTCTTGTTGTACGCACCCCAGTCGCGGGCCGGATCGGGCGCACCGCGTGTTACGGCAGACGGCGCGTAGGCAGGTCCGCGTGTTGTGCAGCTCTCCCCTTTCGGCGGCGGCACCGACGGCGGCGCCAGCAGCAACCTCGCGGGGCCGCAGCCGGCAACGGCGACAGTCAGCAGCGACGCGGTAATGGGGACCGCGACCCGGAAGCGCCCGAACAGACGTTGCATCGCGACATCCTTGTGCGCGGGAATGAAACTACAGTAGCGTGCCCGCGATCACTCAAGCTCAAATCGGCGGTGGTCGCCCGCCGGAGATTTGGTCAGCGACGCCGACGCGGTGACGATAAACCATTTCCCAGCCCTTCCAGCCGGTAAACAGCAGTATCACCACGACGACTCCGGACAGCACGATGCCGGTCGGCAGCACGCCGGGCGGGCCGTACGCATAGCGGGAATACCAGTTATAAGCTTCGATGAGCACGGCAATGATGTTGCCGCCGGCGTGAAGCCACGCGACGCGCAAATTGCGTATCTGCACGTCGCCGAACACATCGGTGAGTCCGGCAAGCGCTGCCAGCGCGGCCATGATCAGGCCGGCCGCCAACAACCACTCGGTTGCGGTGACAAAGCCGGTGGAACCGGTAATCCAGAACGCCACATCGCAGGCAAATGTCGCGACGAAGAACGCGATCGGAAACGGAATCAGCATCGGGTGTATCGGATGCCCGGCGACGCGCGCCGTGCTACGGGGATTGGTTATCGCAGCCATCTCGGGTCCCTCCTGAAAAGCTGCTTTCTTAAGCCTTGCGACTAACTATAGACCGATTCCGATCCTTCGTACGCGACAAGTTGCAAATTATTGGCAATCGGCAAGAACGTGAACACCGGAATCTTTTACATGCCGGCCAGCGTGGTTCGGGCAGCGGCGATATGTTGACAAAAAAACCGGGATGTTACGGCACCGGCGGCAGCCGCACCTCGTCCCCCGCAACGGCGAGACCAGGCCGTGCCGCGGCCGCCGTGCGCTCCAGCCGGGCCGACGCATCCGGTCGGTGGAACACGATCACCGTGACGACCGCCGACAGCGACAGAATCGCGAGCAACCAGAATGCGCTCGCAAAGCTGCCGGTCGCCCCGAGCAACCAGCCGGTAACGGCGGGTGCAAGAAAGCCGGAGAGCGCAAAGAACGTGTCCATCACGCCCAGCGCAGTGCCGGCGCGTTCCCGCGCCACGTCGACATTGACCGCGTAAAAAGCGGCATTCGAACTCATGCTCAAGGCCACCGCGAGCGAGATAAAAATCAGCGCGACGGTCAGATCGTGGGTGAAGATCACCGGCAGGATGCACAGCGCCGCAAGCAACTGCGAAATCCAGATCGGGTGCGAACGCGCGATGCGCAGGCTGCCGGTCTTGCGCAGCAGCGCATCCGACAGGTAGCCGAATGCCCATAACAGCACTGCGGCGCAAATCCACGGCAGCACCGAGAATACGCCAACCTGCTTGAGATTAAGTTGATACGCCTTTTCGAGATAGCCGGGCAGCCAGGTCATGAAAAAGAACAAGTAATAGCCGAATACGAAAAACGCCCAGTCGTTCGCGAGCAGCGTCGGGTTGGTAAACAGGAACTTCCACAACCCGTGCGTCCCGCGCCGCTTCGCGCGCAACGCCTTGGCATCGAGATCCGTTGCCTCGCGGCCGTCGCGAATGTGCGTGAGCTCGGCCGCATTGACGAAGCGGCTGTGCTCGGGAAAATCGCGGAACAGGAACCACCACAACGGCAGCCACACGAGACCGAGCAGCATCAGGATCACGAACATGCCGCGCCAACCGGCGTGCACGATCAGTTGCGTGACGATCGGCGCGCCAATCGCGAGCGCGAGCGGCACCGCGACGAGAGAATTTGACAGCGCGATAGCGCGTTCGCGGCTCGACAGCCAGTCGGCGACCGCGCGGTTCAGCACCGGAAAGTTCGGACCCTCCGCGACGCCGAGCACGACGCGCGCGACGTACAGCATGACGAAACCGACCGCGAAGCCGGTCATGCCGATCGCCAGCGACCACAGCAGCGAAGCTATCAGCAGCGTGACGCGCGCCCCGTGGCGATCCGACCAGATGCCGCCGAGAAACGTCGTGATCATGTAGCCGACGCCGAACGCGCCGAGGATGAGCCCGGCTTCGCGCGCGCCGAAGTGGAACTCGCGCATGATGTCGCTCATCGCGTACGAGATCGCCGAACGGTCGATGTAATTAATGACCGTGATGGAGAAAATCAGCGCGATGACGACCCAGCGAAAGCGCGTCGCGCGCATGTTCAAGCGCCGCCCTCCATGTCGGTCGGCGCACCGGTCTGCAGGCGGTGGGCGCGCAGCAGAATCCCGACGTAGTAGACCAGGTAATAACCGAGCACGAGAAACAGGATGCCGTGCAGCATCGGCTGCTGGACTACCGGGCTGCGCGCACCGTAGGCCGCGGCGAGTTCGGCCTGCTTGCGGATCTCGGGAAACACGACCACATAGTCGTAGGCGTAACGCGCGACCAGCAGCACGATCAACCCGAGGCCGAGATACAGGTTCGGCACGTACCAGACGCCCTTCTCATCCCGGCCCATCTGCGTGAAGCGCAAGGCCGCCAGCGCGACCAGTATGCCGGCCGCGACGCCGGCCCCCGTACTCAGCAGGACGATCTGCGGATTGCCCCGCTGCATGTACGCGTACTCCAGCCCTGCGATTACGGCGGCAAGCACGACGATACG
>DASSOO010000037.1:0-4894 GCA_035700455.1 Gammaproteobacteria bacterium | reverse complement strand
ATCGTGCCGCCATGGTATGCCAGACGCTGGGTCGAGATCGGTTGGCTGTTGGCGGCAGCCGCGCTATTGCTTGTTACCGGAGCCTGCGGCATCCGCTGGCGTACCCATCGGCTGGCCGTGCGCGCGACCGACCTTGCGCGTCTTGTCGCCGAACGCACGCGCGAACTCGAAGCGGCCAACAAGCAACTGCGCACGATGGCCCATCTCGACAGCCTTACCGGCATCCCCAACCGCCGTCGCCTCGAGGACTACCTGGAAAAGGTATGGACACAGTGCCGGGAGCGCCAGCGGCCGCTGTCCGTGCTGCTGATCGACGTCGACCACTTCAAGGCCTACAACGACCTGCACGGCCATCCCGCCGGCGATACGGCATTGAAACGGCTCGTGACGATTCTGTCGCTGTGCCTGCGCCGCGCCGAGGATTTGCTGGCACGTTACGGCGGCGAGGAATTTCTCGCGGTATTGCCCGGCGCGAGCGCCGATGTCGCGCAAGGGGTCGCCGAGCACATGCGGGCGTCGGTCGCCGACGCCGACATTGACTGCACCATTTCCGTCGGCCTGGCGACGCGCCTTGCGGAGGCCGAACTGACGGTATGGGACGTCGTCGAAGCCGCCGACCGTGCGCTCTACGAAGCCAAGTCCGCCGGCCGTAATCGGACCGTTGCCGATTTCGGACGTTGATTAACCGCTTATAAATTCGCGAATGCGCTCGGCGGCCTCGCGGCATTGCGCGACCGGCGGCACCAGCGAGATGCGCACGCGGCCGCTGCCCGGATTGCCCTGCACCGTGTCGCGCGACAGGTAACTGCCCGGCAGCGTGGTGACGTTCTTGCGTGCGTACAACTCGCGCACGAAATTTTCGTCGTCGCCGGGTGTCCGCGGCCACAGATAAAATGCGGCCGGCGGCACTGTGAGGTCCATAACCGGCTTGAGGATTTCGAGCGCCACACGGAATTTCTCCTGGTACTGCGCGCGATTGCCGCGCACGTGCGCGTCGTCGTCCCAGGCGGCGATACTCGCCCGCTGCGTCGGAATCGGCACCGCGCAGCCGTGATAGGTGCGATACAGCGTGAAGCGTTCAATAACCTTCGCGTCGCCGGCGACGAAACCGGAGCGCAGGCCGGGCAGGTTGGAGCGCTTCGACAGGCTGTGAAACGCGATGCAGCGGGCGTAATCGTGACGGCCCATCGCGTCGCAGGCTTCGAGGATGCCCGGCGGCGGGTGTGACTCATCGAGATAAATTTCGGCGTAGCATTCGTCCGCCGCGATGATGAAGTCGTGCCGATCGGCAAGTTCGATCACGTGCTTGAGGTAATCGACATCCATGACCGCGCCGGTCGGATTGCCGGGCGAGCACAGGTACAACAAACGGCAGCGTTTCCAGATCGAATCAGGAACCGCATCGAAATCCGGCAAAAAACCGTTTTCTTCGAGAGTATCCAGATAATACGGCTCCGCCCCGGCCAGTAGCGCCGCGCCTTCGTAAATCTGGTAGAACGGATTCGGCATCATCACGACCGGCCGTTCCGCCGGGTCGCAGACCGCCTGCGCAAACGCAAACAAGCCTTCGCGCGTGCCGTTGACCGGAATGATATGGCGCTCCGGATCGATGCCGCCGGGCGCGAGCCTGAAGCGCCGCGTGAGCCAGCCGGCGATGCTCTGCCGCAGTTCCGCGAGTCCGCGCGCGACCGGATATTTTGCCAGCCCCGCCATTTCGTTGCGCAGCGTCTCGATCACGAACGGCGGCGGCGCGTGCTGCGGCTCGCCGATCGACATCGAGATGTGCGCGAGCTCGCGCGGCGGTGTCGCGCCGCGCTTCAACTGGTCGAGTTTTTCGAACGGGTAGGGATGCAGCCGGTCGAGATTCGGGTTCATGGCTTGCCTTATAGTTGCGATCCGCCAATACGTGCGAGCAGCGCCGCGCGCAGTTCAACCTGCGCCGCCGCCGTCAGCGGGCCGCGGTGTTTGTCGGTGATAAAAAAGACGTCTTCGGCGCGTTCGCCGACGGTGGTTATTTTCGCATTTTGCAGGCGCACGTGGTGCTCCTCGAGCACGCTGCCGATGGCCGAGAGCAGGCCGGGGCGGTCGCCGGCAGCGATTTCCATAACTGTGCGGCGGTTGCGTTCGTCGGCGGAAAAGCTGATTTGCGTGGGCGTCGAGAACATGCGCACCTGGCGCGGCGCCCGCCGCGTCACCGTCATCGGCGGGGCGTGTCCGCGGCCGAGTTCCCGCTTGAGGATCGCGGCGATTTCGTCCAGGCGCCCGGCGTCGGTAATGATCTCGCCGTTGTCCTCGAGCACGACATAGGTATCGAGGCTTACTCTGTCGCCGACCGGCACGATGCGCGCGTCGACGATCGTGAGCCCAAGCTGGTCGAGCGCGGCGGTCGCGCGGCCGAAGGTCGCTTCATCGCGCGGCGCGTAAATCGAGATCGCGGTGCCGCCGCGGCTCGCGTCCGCACGCAGCATGACGGTCGCGGCGGAGGTGGGATCGTGACGCGCCAGCGCTTCGGTATGCCAGGCAATTTCGTCGGCGGAGTGCTGCAGAAAATAGGTTTCGTTAAAGGCGCGCCAGACCGTATCGATAGCACCGCCGTCGAGACGCGCCGCAAGCAGCGTGCGGGCGCGCTCCTGCGTCTCGGCGATCAGTTCTTCCTTGTCGATCGGGTTTTCGAGACCACGCCGGAGGGTGCGCTGCGTGTTTGCGTACAGCTCGCCGAACAGGTTCGCTTTCCACGAATTCCACAGCGACGGGTTGGTTGCCCGTACGTCGGCAACCGTCAGCACGTAAAGCAGGTCGAGGTGCGTCTGGTCGGCGACGAGATTCGCAAACGCGTTGATGACCGCCGGGTCGTTGATGTCTTTCTTTTGCGCCGTCATCGACAGCGCCAGATGGTGCGTGACCAGCCAGCTCACCAGTCGCGCATCGTAGCGGCTCAAGCCGTGGTCGAGACAGAAGCGCTCCGCGTCCACCGCGCCGAGCCGTGAGTGATCGCCGCCGCGGCCCTTGGCGATGTCGTGAAACAGGCCGGCGAGGTACGCGACTTCCGGCTTTTCCAGCGACTGCATGATGCGCGTGCACACCGGGAATTCGCCGGCGTGACGCGGCAGCATAAAGCTGCGCAGGTTGCCGACCACGAACAGGATGTGCTGATCGACGGTGTAAGCGTGGAACAGGTCGTACTGCATGCGTCCGACGATGTCGCCGAAGGCCGGCAGGTAACGGCCGAGCACGCCGTACTGGTTCATGCGCTTGAGCGCGTGCGTCAGCCCCTCCGGTTCGCGCAGGATAGCCATGAACGTGGCGCGCACTTCGGGGTCGGCGCGGAAGTTATCGTCGATCAACGCGAGGTTGGCGCGAATCAGCCGAAGCGTCGCGGCGCTGACGCCGACGAGATCGGGGTAGCGTTGCAGCAGCAGGAAAACTTCCATCAGCGCGCGCGGGCGACGGCGAAAGACGTTATCGTCGCGGGCTTCGAGAAAGCGATGGCGGGATTGGAAATCGTCGCTGACAATGCGCACCGGCGCTTCAGGATCGAGCAGCAGCGCTTCCTGGAACAGTTGCAGCAGCATTTCGTTCAAGCGGCCGAGCGCCATCAGCGTGCGATAGTAGCGCTGCATGAACTGCTCGACGCCGAGCATGTGCTCATCGTCGCGGTAACCGAGTTCGCGCGCGATATGCAGTTGATGATCGAACAGCAGCCGGTCCTCGCGGCGTCCGGCGGCCAGGTGCAGCGCGAAACGCACCCGCCACAGGAACTCGCGGCCCTCCGTGAGCACGCGGCATTCATCTTCGGTGAGGAAGCCGTGTTCGACCAGCCCATGCAGGGTCGCGGCGCCGAAGCGCCGCTGCGCGACCCAGACGATCATCTGGATGTCACGCAGCCCGCCGGGACCCTCCTTGACGTTCGGCTCGAGCTTGTTGGCGGTGTGCTCGAATTTGGCGTGGCGCTGCTGCTGCTCGCGCCACTTGGCGCGGAAAAACTCGGCCGGCGGCCAGACGTTGCCGGGTGCGACCGCCGCGCGCATCGCGGCGTAAAAGCCGGCGTCGCCGGCCAGGAGGCGCGATTCCATCAGGTTGGTCGCGATCGTGATGTCGCGCGCCGCAGCTTCGGCGCACTCGTCGATCGTGCGTACGCTGTGGCCGACGGCGAGTCCGATGTCCCACATCAGCGCCAGCAGACGTTGGAGCATTTCGGAGTGGCGCGCGGCGGCGCCGGGGGCGGCGAGGATCAGGATGTCGATATCGGAATGCGGGTGCAGCTCGCCGCGGCCGTAGCCGCCGACGGCGATGAGCGCGAGCTCGTCGGAATTGGCGCTGCATTGCCGCCATGCGCTCAGAATGATGTCGTCGACGAGGTCGCTGCGGGCGCGTACCAGTGCGGCGGCGGATTCACCGCCGCGAAAACGTTCGGCAAGCGCCAGGTCGCCCGCTGCGAGCGTTGCGCGAAGATTTTCTTCGATACCCGCTACGGCCATCTGGTTGCCTCTCCCCGCACGGGGAGAGAGTCAAATTTCGCCGCCGGCGCGGACGGTGAGGATTTCGTAGCCGGCGTCGGTGACCAGGATCGTGTGCTCCCACTGCGCCGACAGCGAGTGGTCCTTGGTGATGACGGTCCAGCCATCCGGCAGGAGCTTCACGTAGCGCTTGCCGCTGTTGACCATCGGCTCGATCGTGAAGGTCATGCCGGTCTTGAGCTCCAGGCCGGTGCCGGGCGCACCGTAATGCAGCACCTGGGGATCCTCGTGATAGATCGTGCCGATGCCGTGGCCGCAGTACTCGCGCACGACGGAGAAGCGCTGCGCTTCGGCGAATTCCTGGATCGCGTGGCCGACGTCGCCGAGGGTGGCGCCGGGCTTCACCGCGCGGATGCCGCGGAACATCGCCTCGCGGG
>DASSOO010000036.1:0-4879 GCA_035700455.1 Gammaproteobacteria bacterium | reverse complement strand
CTCGGTGGCGACCGTATTGGTGCAGCGCGGGACGCTGAAATCCGGCGACATCCTGCTCGCCGGGCGCGAGTACGGCCGCGTACGCGCGATGTTCGACGAGAGCGGGAAGTCCGTTGACACTGCGGGGCCGTCGACACCGGTCGTCGTGCTCGGTCTTTCGGGTACGCCCAATGCCGGCGACGACGTACTCGTGGTGCCGAACGAGCGCAAGGCACGCGAAGTCGCCCTTTACCGCCAGGGCAAGTTCCGCGACGTCAAGCTGGCGCGCCAGCAGGGCGCGAAGCTCGAAGACATGTTCTCGCAGATGGAAGAGGGTCAGACGCAGACGCTCAACGTGCTCATCAAGGCCGACGTGCAGGGCAGCGCGGAAGCATTGAGCGACAGCCTG
Source organism: Gammaproteobacteria bacterium (assembly GCA_035700455.1). Taxonomy (GTDB): domain Bacteria; phylum Pseudomonadota; class Gammaproteobacteria; order Natronospirales; family DASSBR01; genus DASSBR01. The sequence goes on along the minus strand of DASSOO010000036.1, from coordinate 4,491 downwards.
ACCAGTCTTTCGACCGACGAGGTCAAGGTCAAAATCGTCGGCAGCGGCGTTGGCGGCATTACCGAGTCGGACGCGAACCTCGCGCTTGCGTCGAACGCCGTTATCATCGGCTTCAACGTGCGCGCCGATTCGGCGGCACGCAAGCTCGCCGCCGACAACGGCATCGATATCCGCTACTACAGCGTGATCTACAACGCGATCGACGACGTCAAGCAGGCCTTGAGCGGCATGCTGTCGCCGGAGATGCGCGAGCAGATCGTCGGTCTCGCTGAAGTACGCGACGTGTTCCGTTCGCCGAAGCTCGGCGCGATTGCGGGCTGCCTAGTCATCGAAGGCACCGTCAAGCGCCACAACCCGATTCGCGTGCTGCGCGACAATGTGGTGATCTACGAAGGCGAGCTCGAATCGCTGCGCCGCTTCAAGGACGACGTCTACGAAGTCCGCGCCGGCACCGAATGCGGTATCGGCGTCAAGGATTACAACGACGTCAAGGTCGGCGACCAGATCGAGGTGTACGAACGGGTCGAGGTCGCGAGGAGCCTCTGACGAGGCATGGTTAGTGGTTAGCGGTCAGTGGTTAGTGGTGAAGAAGTCGAGCCTGTCTTCTCTTCTACCACTTACCACTAACCTCGGACCACTGACCCGGATTTATCCCCATGGGCCAAAAAGAATTTCCCCGCGCGAGCCGTGTCAACGAGGAAATCAGCCGCACACTGGCGCAGCTGATTCCCGAACTGCGCGATCCGCGGCTCGGATTGGTGACGGTGACCGGCGCCGAGGTCAGCAAGGATTATTCCGAGGCGAAGGTTTTCGTGTCGGTGCTGAAGACCGACGACGTGGGGGCGAGCCTTGCCGCGCTCAATCACGCCGCCGGGTTCCTGCGCCGTGAACTCGCGCGGGCGACGGCGATGCGCACGACGCCGCGGTTGCGGTTCCTGCACGACGAAAGCATTGAGCGCGGCGCGCGCATCGACGCGTTGATTCAGCGCGGGTTGCCGCACGACAACTGAGTGACATTTGCGGTAGGAGCGGCGCCTTCGTCGCGATTGCCGAAAGAGAATCGCGATCTGGCGATCGCTCCTACAGTGAAGAAGCAAGACGTGACTGGAAATCAGGCTGAATTTCGCGGCCGTCGCGCGCGCCGCGACGTTGATGGCGTACTGCTGCTCGACAAGCCGGCGGGCATGACGTCGAACCAGGCGTTGCAGGCGGCCAAGCGCTTGTTCAACGCGCGCAAGGCCGGGCATACCGGCAGCCTTGATCCGCTCGCGACGGGCCTCTTGCCTTTATGCTTCGGCGAGGCGACCAAGGCATCGAGCTTCCTGCTCGACGCCGACAAGGGCTACGCCGTACGGGTCCGCCTAGGCGCGGCAACCACGACCGCCGATGCCGACGGCGAAGTCACGGAAACGGCACCGGTCCCGCCGCTGACGCGGGCCCGGGTCGAGGCGGCGCTGACGGACTTCCGCGGCCGCCAGAGCCAGACGCCGCCAATGTACTCGGCGCTGAAGCAGGGCGGTAAGCGGCTGTACGAGCTGGCCCGCGAGGGCAAGGAAGTCGAGCGCGCGCCGCGCGAGATCGAAATTCACGAAATCGCGCTGCTCGCCATTGAAGGCGATGAGTTCGAGTACCGCGTGCGCTGCTCCAAGGGAACCTATGTCCGCACGCTGAGCGAGGATATCGCCCGCGCGCTGGGCACCGTTGGCCACGTGGCCGCTTTGCGCCGTTATAAGGTCGGGCCGTTCGACGCCGCCGCGATGGTCACGCTTGCCGATCTGGAGCGGGCCGCGGTGGCCGGCATGCAAGAACTCGACGCACTGCTGACGCCCGCCGACCGCGCCCTGGTGCATCTGCCCGAAGTCGGCCTCGATACCGAAAGCGCCTATTACGTCCGGCGCGGCCAGGCAGTGCGGGCGCCGCGCGCCCCGCGCAGCGGCTGGGTGCGACTATATGCACCGGATGGCGGGTTTCTGGGAATCGGCGCCATCGATGCGGACGGCAAGGTCGCGCCGAAGCGGCTGATGCGGCAGAGCCGGGTTCAGCCAGGTTGAGTGGGGGCATGTACCCCGCACAAATTGATGCCACCGGCCCCTTTAGCCGCCGCCGGCGGATTGCGCCGTCGGTACGGGTAAAGCTAAAATGGTCCGCTTAACCAAGGGTTACGATTTCCGTTGCAGGAGTTTTCAATGTCTTTGACGACCGAACAGAAGCAGGCGATCATCGCCGACTATCAGCAGGGCGGAAGCGACACCGGTTCGCCGGAAGTCCAGGTCGCACTGCTGTCCGCGCGCATCAATGACCTGGGTGAGCATTTCAACGCCCACAAGAAGGATCATCACTCCCGCCGCGGCCTGCTGAAAATGGTCAACCAGCGCCGCAAGCTGCTGGATTATCTCAAGGGCAAGGACGTCGAGCGCTATCGCGCCCTGATCCAGCGTCTCGGTCTGCGCCGCTGATATCGCGGCATCCTCCGGCTTTTGCAACAGGAAATCTCAGTGTCAGTAGTTAAAAAGAGCTTCCAGTACGGTAAACACACAGTCACTTTGGAAACAGGCCGGGTCGCCCGGCAGGCCGATGGCGCGGTACTCGCGGCGATGGGCGACACGACGGTGCTCGTCACCGCGGTCGGTCAGAAGCAGTCGGCGGAAGGCCGCGACTTTTTTCCCCTGACGGTCAACTACCAGGAAAAGACTTATGCCGCCGGCAAGATTCCCGGCGGTTTTTTCAAGCGCGAAGGGCGTCCCAGCGAAAAGGAGACTCTGACTTCGCGACTCATCGACCGGCCGATCCGGCCGCTGTTCCCCAAGGGCTTTTTCAACGAAGTCCAGATTATCGCGACCGTCATTTCGGTCGACCCTGAAATCGATCCGGATATTCCGTCGCTGATCGGTGCGTCCGCGGCACTCGCGCTTTCCGGAATGCCGTTCCAGGGGCCGATCGGCGCCGCGCGCGTCGGTTACCTGAATGGGCAGTACGTGCTCAACCCGACCTACTCGGAAGTCGCCAAGTCCGACCTCGACCTCGTCGTCGCCGGTACCGAGAAAGCGGTGCTGATGGTCGAATCCGAAGCCAGCGGTCTTTCCGAGGACGTAATGCTCGGGGCGGTCATGTTCGGCCACGAGCAGATGCAGGCTGCGATCACGACGATCAAGGAACTCGCCGCTGAGGCCGGCAAGCCGGCCTGGGATTGGCAGCCGCCGGCGAAGGACGAGGCATTGACCGCGGCTGTCGCCGAGCAGGCCGAAAAGGCCGTCGGCGAAGCCTATCGCATTACCGAAAAGCTGGAGCGCCAGGAACGAGTGGCACAAATCCGCGCCGCGGTCGACGAGGCACTCGCCGGCGGCGACAACCCGCGCTTCAGCGCCGACGCCGTCGCGGTGGCCTTCAAGGAACTCGAAAAGCGCATTGTCCGCGGCCGCATTCTCGCCGGGGAGCCGCGCATCGATGGGCGTGACACCAAGACGGTCCGGCCGATCACGATCGAAGTCGGCGTGCTGCCGCGCACTCACGGCTCGGCGCTGTTCACGCGCGGCGAGACCCAGGCGCTGGTGGTTACCACGCTCGGCACCGGCCGCGACGCGCAAATCATCGACGCGATCGAAGGCGAGCGCAAAGAGCCGTTCATGCTGCATTACAACTTCCCGCCGTACAGCGTCGGCGAGACCGGCTTCATGGGCTCGCCGAAGCGGCGCGAAATCGGCCACGGCCGGCTCGCGAAGCGCGGCGTCGCCGCGATGATGCCGGACATGGACAAGTTCCCGTACGTGATTCGCGTCGTCTCCGAAATCACCGAGTCCAATGGTTCCAGCTCGATGGCCTCGGTGTGCGGCACCAGCCTGTCGCTGATGGACGCCGGCGTGCCGATCAAGGCGCCGGTAGCCGGCGTTGCGATGGGCCTCATCAAGGACGGCGACAAGTTCGCGGTGCTGACCGATATCCTCGGCGACGAGGACCACTTGGGCGACATGGACTTCAAGGTCGCCGGTACCGAAAACGGCATTACCGCGCTGCAGATGGATATCAAGATCGACGGCATCACGCGCGAGATCATGCAGACGGCGCTGGCGCAGGCACACGACGGCCGGCTGCACATCCTCGGCAAGATGAACGCGGTGATCCATGCGCCGCGCACGGAAATGTCCGAATGGGCGCCGCGCATCATTACCATCAAGATCGATACCGATAAGATTCGCGACGTCATCGGCAAGGGCGGAGCGGTCGTGCGCGCGATCACCGAGGAAACCGGCGCGACGATCGACATCCAGGACGACGGCACGATCAAAATCGCGTCGGTCGACCAGGCTGCCGGCGAGGCTGCGAAGAAGCGTATCGAAGACATTACCGCCGATGTCGAAGTCGGGCGCGTCTACGAAGGCCGGGTTTGCAAGCTGATGGACTTCGGCGCGTTCGTGACGATCCTGCCCGGCCGTGACGGCCTGGTGCACATCTCGCAGATCTCCGAAGAGCGCGTCGAGAAGGTCAGCGACAAGC
>DASSOO010000035.1:0-2629 GCA_035700455.1 Gammaproteobacteria bacterium | reverse complement strand
TCCACGGCGGCGTGCTCATGAAGCGCATGACCTTCCGATCCGAGAAAATCGCGAACAGCGCCTCGGCGTCGGCTTCGCGGTATGGGCGCAGAATCAGGCGCCGGCTGCGGATGGGAATGCCTTCGAACATTGGCACAAAGGTTAAGCTGAGAGCGCCTAGCCCCGGCGTGTCGAGGGCTGGGCCGGAAACTCGCGCTGGCGGGCGAGACAGAACCAGGCCGCGGGTGGCGCGGGCAGGTTGACGTGAAACTCGATGGCACGGAATTCGAGTATCTCCAGCGCAGGCTCGATGGCGTTCATCACGTCACGGGCCGAGCGGCGCGGCGGACCGACGTCGCGTTCCGGTCCCTCGGTGCTGCCGATCAAGCTCAGCCAGCGTCCGTCGGGCGCAAGCAGCGAAGCCACCCGCGTGGCGAAATGCGCGCGGTCCGCGGGCGAGTCAAAGATGTGAAAGCAGCCGATGTCCAACACGAAGTTGAATGGACCGCCGACGATGTCGTCATAGAGGAAATCCAGTGCCTCAAAGCGGCAGTCGATCGCCGCATCGGCTGCCTTCGCCAGTGCCTTCTCGATAGCCGTCGACGCCAGGTCGACACCAAGTACCGTAAACCCCTGCTGTGCGAGCCAGAGCGATTGCGTGCCGGTACCGCAACCGACATCCAGTGCCCGGCCCGGGCGGACGGCACCGGAACGTACGAACTCAGTGAGATCCTCGTTCGGTTCACCGGTATCCCACGGCGGCGCTTCGGCGCGGGTGTAGCTTTCATTCCAATCAGGATGCGGCATCGGCGTGCTCCATGGCCGTGGATCCGGTTGACTGACTTCGTCGCGCCGGCTGGTGTCCGCGTTCGGCTTCGATACGCTTCAGCAACGCGGCTTGTGCCCGCGCCAGGTCATGGGCGAAGTTCACCCTGGCCTGCAGAGCTTCAGGATACAACTCATAGACCTTCCGTAGCCGCTTCGTCGCCGGGTCATAGAAGAAGCCCTCGGGCTTATCCAGGTTTGGCACAATCAGCTTGTCGCTCAACTCCTGGTAGCGAGCCATTCTTGCCAATCCCCACCGAATGACGGACTGGAGATGATTGAGCGCCGCGAGCGTGTCCGGATTGAGCAGCAAGACACCGCCGGATTCAAGCAGCGTGGCGACGTCGCTCGGATCGTAGTCGGTAATGAAGACGAACGGACGCAACTGCGGCATTTTGCCGGCGTCGACCGCATGTTGAAACGCCGCCAACTGCCGCTCTTCCTCAGCCGCAGCCTTTCTTCCGCTTTCAATCCCGTTCTGCAGATGGAGCTCGAGGGTCGCAAGAATCTGGTCGCGGCGTTGCATGTCCTGTCGGTGCTGCTGGTAGTTGTTCAACCAGAACGCAGCAGACACACCGATAAACACCAGGACCAGCTCCGCGATCCAGTGACCGAGGCGCCGCAGAAGCGGCTGTTTTCCCGTGGCTTCGCTCATCGTCCGTACCTGACGCAAATGCAGCCGAATACCGGCTGCAACTCAATACCCGATCACCTCGCCGTCCTTGCGCATTTCGCTTGCGCCCCAGTACACGTGATTCTTCGCATCGTACATGATTGCCTCGTAGCCGCCGAACGCGCCGGTGCCGGGTTTCACTTCGACCACCTTGTAGCCGCGTTTTTCCAGCGCGGCCTTGAGGTGCGGATTGAAACCGGACTCCAACTGCACGGTGCCGATGCCCTCCGCCGGCAGGCCGGTCGGTGTCGCGCTGCCGAAGTGCCGCCAGCGCGCGGCGTCGCCGGCCTCCTGCACGTTCATGCCGAAGTCGATCATGTTCACCAGCACTTGTACGTGGCCCTGCGGCTGCATGTCGCCGCCCATCACGCCGAACGCGAGCCACGGCTTGCCGTCTTTCATCACGAACGCCGGAATGATTGTATGAAACGGCCGCTTGCGGGGGGCGTAGGCATTCGCGGCGCCGGCCTTGAGCGAGTACAGCGCGCCGCGGTCCTGGAACATGAAGCCCAAGTGGTCGGCGACGAGGCCCGAACCCATGCCGGCATAATTGGACTGGATCATCGACACCATCATGCCGCTGCTGTCGGCAGTTTCGAAGTCCGTCGTGTCGCCGTTGAACAGGCGCGGATCGCCGGGGCCGATGTTCGGGTTAGCGTGGTCGAGGTGGATCAGCTTGCGGCGCTGGTCGGCGTACTTCTCCGACAGCAGGCCCTTCATCGGCACGTCGTAGAAGCGCGGGTCGGCGTAGTATTTCGCGAGGTCCGCAAACGCCAGCCGCTTCGCCTCGATTTCCGCGGTCAGCGTGTCGGCCGTACCGACGCCCATCTTCTTCAGGTCAAAACCCTTCAGAAGGTTGAGCATCTCCAACGTGGCGAAACCCTGGCCGTTCGGCGGCAGCTCATAGACGTCATAGCCACGGTAATTGACAGACTGCGGCTGCACCCACTCGCCGTGGAAGTCGGCGAAATCCGAATAACGCAGATCGCCGCCGATGCGCTTGAAGTAATCCGCGATCGTGTGCGCTATCTTTCCCTTGTAAAAGGCATCGCGCCCACCCTTTGCAATCATCGTCAGCGTGTGCGCAAGGTCGGGGTTGTGAAACACTTCGCCCTGCCGCGGCACATGACCATTGATCAGATAAAGCTTCTT
>DASSOO010000034.1:0-4009 GCA_035700455.1 Gammaproteobacteria bacterium | reverse complement strand
AAATTCGGAGTTATATGGCAGGTCACACCAAGTGGGCGAACATCCAGCACCGCAAAAACGCGCAGGACGCGAAGCGCGGCAAGCTGTTTACCCGCCTGATTCGTGAAATCACTACGGCCGCCCGCATGGGCGAGCCGAATCCCGACACAAACCCGCGCCTGCGGCTCGCGGTCGACAAGGCGCTCGCGGCTAATATGCCCAAGGACACGGTTGAGCGCGCGATCAAGCGGGGCGGCGGCGAACTCGAAGGGCAGGCCTACGAGGAAATTCGCTACGAGGGCTATGCACCCGGCGGTGTCGCAGTCATGGTTGACTGTCTCAGCGACAATCGCAACCGCACCGCCGGCGAAGTGCGCCATGCGTTTTCCAAGTATGGCGGCAACCTCGGTGCCGATGGCTCGGTCGCGTATTTGTTCAACCACAGCGGCGTGCTTACCTATGCGCCTGGTACCAGCGAGGACCGCCTGATGGAAGCGGCGCTGGAAGCCGGTGCAGAGGATATAGTCGTCAACGACGACGGCTCGATCGACGTTTTGACGGATCCCGACGAATTTCACGCAGTACGCGATCGTTTGCAGGCGGCCGGGCTTGCGCCTGCGGAAGGCGAAGTCACGATGCGTCCGTCGACGACAATTGCGCTTGATGCCGAAACCGCCGGCTCGGTGCTGACGCTTTTGAACGCGCTCGAAAACCTCGACGACGTGCAGACGGTGTATTCGAACGCGGATTTTCCGGAAGAAGTGCTTGCGGAGGCTTGAGCCACCGCTCGGCACCTTCGGCGCCGCCACCTTTGCCGGTTGTGCCGGCGAAAGTGGCAGGTACTTCGGCTCGATTCCTCGGTCGCGCGGCGGCGGAGGGAGAGTCGGTGGAGGATGATGCGTATCCTCGGCATCGACCCCGGCTCGATGATAACCGGCTTCGGCGTCATCGAGCACGACAATCGCGGTGCGCGCGCGCTCGGCTGGGGTTGCATCAAAACCGAGGGCGGCGAATGGCCGGCGCGGCTGCGGCGCATTTACGAGGCGATCGGCGCGACGGTGCAGCAATATAATCCGGATGAAGTCGCGATTGAGAGTGCGTTTGTCCATCGCAACGCCGCGAGTGCGCTCAAGCTTGGCCAGGCGCGGGCGGCGGCGCTGTGCGGCGTGTTCGACGCCGCGGGCGGCGTATTCGAGTACGCGCCGCGCGCGGTCAAACTCGCCGTCGTCGGCACCGGCAGCGCGACAAAGGAGCAGGTGCAGCACATGATCAAGGCGCTGCTCAAACTCAGCGAATTGCCGCCGGCCGATGCCGCCGACGCTCTCGCGGTCGCCGTCTGTCATGCGCACGGGCGGCAGACCCGCGTGCTGCTGGACGGCCTGCGCGGCCGGGGGAGGCGCAGGCGATGATCGGCTACCTGAAGGGCGCGCTCGCCGAAAAGCAGCCGCCGCGGCTCACGCTCGATGTCCACGGCGTCGGTTACGAAATCGAAGCGCCGATGTCGACGTTTTACAGCCTGCCGGCGATCGGCGAACCGTTGACGCTGCTGACTCACCTTTCGATTCGCGAGGACGCGCACGTCCTGTACGGATTCGCGACCGCCGCCGAGCGCAACCTGTTCCGCAACCTGATTCGCGTCAATGGCGTCGGCCCGAAGCTGGCGTTGACGATTCTGTCGGGTATCAGCGTCGAAGGTTTCACCCGCTGCGTCGAGATGCGCGATGGCGCGGCGCTGACACGCCTGCCGGGCGTCGGCAAAAAAACCGCCGAGCGCCTCATCGTCGAAATGCGCGATCGACTGGACACCGCTCCGGGTGCGGGCGCCACGCCCGGTACCCTGGCAGCGCATCCGGCCGACGAAGCGCAGAGCGCGCTGATCGCACTCGGCTATAAGCCGCAGGAAGCTGCGGCGATGATTCGCGCTGTCGGCGGCGATGATCTCGGTGCCGAGGAAATCATCCGCCGTGCGCTCAAACAGGCAGTGCGCGCATGAACGAGACCCGCCTGGTTTCACCGGACGCACGCGGCGAGGACGATGCCGTCGACCGCGCCATCCGTCCGCGCACGCTGGCCGATTACCACGGCCAGCCGCAGGTTGCCGAGCAGATGGAGATTTTCATCAGCGCGGCGCGCAATCGCGGCGAAGCGCTCGACCACGTGCTGATCTTCGGCCCGCCGGGCCTCGGCAAAACCACGCTCGCGCACATCATCGCCAACGAGATGGGCGTCAACCTGCGTCAGACTTCCGGTCCCGTGCTCGAACGCCCGGGCGACCTTGCCGCGCTGCTGACCAATCTCGAACCGCGCGACGTGCTGTTCGTCGACGAGATCCATCGGCTTGGCGCGGTCGTCGAAGAAGTGCTTTACCCCGCGCTCGAGGACTACCAGCTCGACATCATGATTGGCGAAGGTCCGGCGGCGCGTTCGATCAAGCTGGATCTTCCGCCGTTTACGCTGGTCGGTGCGACTACGCGCGCCGGCCTTCTGACGTCGCCTTTGCGCGATCGATTCGGCATTGTGCAGCGTCTCGAGTTTTACAGCGTCGACGACCTTGCCGGCATTGTCGCGCGCTCCGCGCGCATCCTGGCGCTCGCGATCGACGCCGGCGGCGCGCGTGAAATCGCCGCCCGTTCGCGCGGGACGCCGCGCATCGCCAACAGGCTGCTGCGGCGCGTGCGCGATTTCGCCGAGGTACGTGCCGACGGCCGCATCAGCGCCGAGGTCGCGCGTGCGGCGATGGATCTGCTCGAAGTCGACGTCAACGGCTTCGACGTCATGGATCGCAAATTGCTGCTGGCCATCATCGAGAAATTCGATGGCGGTCCGGTCGGCGTCGACAGCCTCGCCGCAACCATCAGCGAGGAGCGCGGCACGCTGGAAGACATCGTCGAGCCATACCTGATCCAGCAGGGTTTTCTCAAGCGTACCGCGCGCGGCCGCGTCGCCACGCGGACCGCGTACCTGCATTTCGGGTTGAAGGCGCCGGCAAGGAACGATGTTCCCGATCTGTTCGATGAAGGGTAGTGCCGAGTGCCTAGTGCCTGGGACTGAGTGGAAGAGTTAAAGAAGAAGAGGTGCGATCCTGTCTCTTCACTTAGTCCTAGGCACTTCACTATAGTGTGCGCCATGTCACGTTTCGACTTAATGTAAATTGTAAAGATTTCCGGAATAATCATGCCCAAGGAATTTACTTTGCCGGTACGGGTCTACTACGAGGACACTGATGCGGGCGGAGTGGTTTATTACGCAAATTATTTTAAATTCATGGAGCGGGCGCGGACCGAATGGCTGCGCAAGCTGGGGTTCGATCAGCGACAGCTCACGGCGGAACGCGGCCTGATATTCGTGGTGGCGGAGGCCCAGGCGCAGTACCGCAGGCCGGCGCGGTTCAATGACTTGTTGTCGATCGGCGTAATTGTCGAAGAAATCAGCGGCGCGCGGATGCGCTTTCGCCAGGACATCCGCCGTGACGACGGCGAATTGCTTTGTGCCGGCCGGATCGGTGCCGCCTGTCTCGATGTCGAATCTTTTCGCCCCCGTCCGATCCCTTCTGACATGCTCGTGGAGCTCAACAACGCCTATGCATACTGATTTTTCCGTCTTGAAGCTGATTACCGACGCCAGCATTCTGGTGCAGTTTATCCTCGCGTTGTTGCTGGCGGCGTCGATTGCTTCGTGGGCGATTATCTTTCGCAAGCGCCGCGTGCTCAGGGAAGCGCGCGAGGCGGTCGATGCATTCGAGAAGCGGTTCTGGTCGGGCGGCGATCTGTCGGCGATCTATCGCGAAGTAAGCGCCCGGGAAGGCGATAAGCCGGGCATGGAAGCACTGTTCGAATCCGGTTTTCGCGAGTTCAGCCGGCTGCGCAAGCAGGATGCGGATACCGGCATCGTGCTCGAAGGCGCGCGGCGCGCGATGCGCGTCGCCCAGGTTCGCGAAGTCGACAGGCTCGAGGAGAACCTGGCGTTTCTTGCAACCGTGGGTTCGACCAGTCCGTACGTCGGCCTGTTCGGCACCGTGTGGGGCATCATG
>DASSOO010000033.1:0-2315 GCA_035700455.1 Gammaproteobacteria bacterium | reverse complement strand
GTGAATCGCGCACAGCACGTCGAAATCGCCGGCGACCGGGAATGCGATGTTGGTCTTGCTGCCCGGCTCCTGGTCGCCGGAATCGAACTTGAAGTTGTCTGAATCGACGTAGGCGTGGTGCCGCAGGTCGGCGTCGTCGTTGATAACCTGCACACTGTCGCCTTTCTTGATGGTGATCGTGCCGGGGCGGAATTCGCGCCCCTTTTGCGAAATCACGAATTGCGATTGGGCCACTACCCCGAGCGTTCCGAACGCCGTTAGGAGCGCCGCCAGAGCGATGCCGATCGGCCATCGTCCCATCCGGAAACCTTCGCTTAACCGCATTTTTGCCTCGCCCGAGATGTCGTCGGGGAGCGTGGCGGTCCGCGGTTAACGTCCCGTTAACGAACACTCCAAGTTTGGTGCCGGACTCAAGCGGCCTTAACGCCGGCCCGCTAGCGTTTACCCCCGAAAACGGGGTGGTTTCCTGAGTATGTTGGCGAAGACTGACAGGTCGTCCGAGCTGCGTGAATTGACTCCGTGGCGCCAGATGGCGTCGCGGATCAGCGCGTTCTGCATGACCATTCGCGGGCGCATCCTCGTCGCGTTCCTGGTGATGAGCGTCATCACCGCCTCGCTCGGCGGTTATGCCGCATTCGGCATCCGCGACGCCGGCATCCTGGTCGACAAGACGTTCGATGAATCCCTGATGTCGATCAATTACGCGCGCGCGGCCGCGACCGATTTCGCGGCGATGCGCGCCGCCTTTGCGCGGCAATGGATCGCCAACGATCCGCAGATGCGCGCTTCGCTCGACGCCGAGATCGCCAAGCTCACCAAGACGCTCACCGATGACCTCAAGATCGCCGTGCAGCGCTCGCAGTCGACCCGCGCCGAGCGCGCGGCGGCGCAGGTGCGTGAAGCGGTCGCGGCATGGAGAACGGCGCGCGAGCGGTTGCTCGACGGCACCAAGCTCGATGTGAGCTGGGAAGTGCTCGACAACTATGCCGCCAAGGTCGACGAGCAGATCGATCTCCTGATCAACTATACCGCCGGTGACGGCTTCATCTACCGGCAGACCGCGCGCGCGACGGTGGCGCGCGATATCCAGCTCAACATTCTCGGCACGGCATTGGCGCTCGCGCTGTCCGCGATGGTTGCCTGGGCGCTGGCGCGGCGCATCGTCGGCCCGCTTGGCGCCGCTTCGAACATCGCGCAGAAGATCGCCGCCGGTAAGCTCGATGTCGTCGTGCCGGACGGCACCAATGACGAGGTCGGCAAGCTGCTGTCGTCGATGCGCACCATGCGCAACAACATCAAGGACATGATGGACCGCGAGGTCGCGCAGCGCCGCTCGGCGCAGGCGCGGCTCGCCGACGCGCTGCAATCGTCGCAGGAAGGCGTCATCGTCGTCGATGCCAACAACTGGGTGGTGTTGGCGAACGCCAAGGCGGCGGACCTGCTCGGCGTTCAGCCGGACTTGCTGCGGCCCGGAATTCTGCTCGATCAGCTCGAGCCGATGCTGCCGCACGCCTCGGAAGTTCATGACATCCTGATGCGGCATGACGCGACGATGCAAGCTGCGGGAGAAGCGCAACTCGCAGACGGCCGGTGGCTGCGCATCAGCCGCAGCCCGACCCGCGACCAGGGCTTCATCGTCTTCTGCACGGAGATCAGCCGGCTCAAGCAGCAGGAAGCCAGCCTGCGCGACAGCAACTTGCTGCTCGATGCGGCGCTGGAGAACATGTCGCAGGGGCTCTGCCTTTACGACGGCCAGAACCGGCTGCAGGTCGCCAACCGCCGCTTCTTCGAGATTTTCAAGTTGCCGCGCGGCAAGATCAGGCCCGGCGCCAGCTATCGTGAGGTGCTCGAGTTCAGCATGGCGCTCAACACCCATGTTGGAAAATCGGTCGAGCAACTGCTTCAGGAGCAGCGCGAGTATCTTCAGGACGGCATCAACGGCGCGCATTTCATCGAGCTTGGCGACGGCCGGGTGATCTCCTGTAACTACAGCGCCACCGCGGACGGCCGCTGGGTCGCGACCTACGAAGACGTCACCGAGCGCCGCCAGGCGGAAGCCAAGATCATGCACATGGCGCGCCATGACGCGCTGACAAACCTGCCGAACCGCCTGCTATTCCACGACAAGATGCAGCAGGCGCTGAGCTACGGCGACGCCCTGGCGGTGCTGTTTCTCGATCTCGACCGCTTCAAGAGCGTCAATGACTCGCTCGGCCATTCGGTCGGCGATGCGCTGCTCGTGGCCGTGACCGAACGTCTGCAGACAGTCGTGCGCGGCGCCGACACCGTCGCCCGGCTGGGCGGCGACGAATTCG
>DASSOO010000032.1:0-3026 GCA_035700455.1 Gammaproteobacteria bacterium | reverse complement strand
AACCAGCGGCGCGCACGCGCTCGCCACCGACGTAGCGGTCGCGCTCGCAAGTCCCGCCGGCCTTGCCGACGCGTTCGGCGATCCCGGCGGCTATCTCGCGCAATTCATGACCGGCCTGCCGCAGCCATACCCGGGCTTTCTGCCCGACGGGCCGTTTCTGGCGAAGACCGAAAACGGCCGCCGCTACTTCCTGCTGCGCCCGGAACTGAGCGGGCCGGCATTTGCCAGGCAAGGCTCGGCGCTTGCCGCGCATGCCGTCGCCGACGCGCGCGCCGCGGTCGAAAAAACCTGCCCAAGCTGCACGTTCGAAGTCACCGGCGCGCCGCTGTTCGCCGACGCTGCGCGTCAGGAGGCACAGCGCGAGACCGTGTGGCTGACGACGGTATCCACACTGTTGATCATGGTGCTGATAGCGTTCGTGTTTCGCAGCCTCGCGCCGCACGTGCTCGCCGCGCTGCAACTGGTTGCGAGCGTTGCCGCGGCCGCGGCGGCAGTGATCGCGATCTTCGGCTCGATCAATATCCTGACGCTGGTATTCGGCACGACGCTACTCGGCATCGCGATCGACTATGCGTTTCTGTATTTTTCCGAATACTGGTTCGGCGAAGTGCCGGCCGCGGCCGTCATGGACAAGATCCGCGCCGGCCTCGGCGTCGGCCTGGCGACCGGCGCGCTCGCGTTCGCGTTTCTCGCGCTTGCGAACTTTCCGGCGCTGACGCAGATCGCGGTATTTTCCGTCGCGGGCCTCCTCGAGGCCGGCCTTGTCGTCGTGCTGATCTTTCCGGTCAGTCTGACGAAACCGGCGACGGTGCCGGCGCACCCGGCGGTGCACTGGCCGCAGCGCTTCGTGACGCGTGCGGCGCGCGCTTCACGCTGGCGTTACATCGTGCCGCTTGCGGTGCTCGTCTGCGCGATTCCCGGCTGGTTCTTCCTGCGCAGCAGCGACGACGTGCGCGAGCTGCAACATTTTTCGCCGCGGTTGATGCAGGCCGACCAGCGCGTGCGTACGACGCTGGGCCGATTTCCGCCGCCGGGTTTTTACCTGATCGAAGCGCCGGACGTGGATGCGGCGCTCGCCCGCGAAGAAACTTTGTTTACGCGCGTCAACAAGGACCTGCCGCGCGCCGACGCGGTCGGGCTGTCGCGCTTCCTGCCGTCGCCGGCGCGCCAACGGGCCAGCCTCGCCGCGTGGCGAAAGCTATTCGATTCGCCGGCGGCCTTGCGCGCGGCGTTTACGAAGATGGGCCTGCCGGCGGAACTCGCGGATCATCTTGAAGCCGGCTGGCATGCCGCCGCGCGGCAACCGCTGACGGGCGATGAATTGTTCGCGGCGGTGCCGGACTTCAAGCGTTTCGTCATCCCGACGTCGCATGGTGTCGCGCTGCTCGCGACGGTGTTCGGCCAGACGGATCTCGACGCGGCGGCGCTCCGGCGCCCCGCAGCGGGGCTTGCGCACGTGCAGTTCGTTGCGCCGCTCGAGCGGATCGCGGCAACGTTCGAGCGCATTCGGGTGCGCGCCACCTGGCTGGTCGTCATCGGCTACCTGCTGATCTCCGGCATCCTCGTGTGGCGCTACGGGCGCCGCGAAGCGCTACGCATGCTGTATCCCCCGCTGCTCGCGCTCGGCGTGACGCTCGGCGCACTCGGTTGGCTGGGCGTGCCGCTCAACGTGTTCGTCGTCGTCGCGCTGATCCTGATCCTCGGCCTCGGCCGCGACTACGCGGTGTTCCTGCGCGAAGTCGGCGCGCGCGCGCGCTCGCCGGCATTGGCGGTGACGCTGTCTGCGCTGACGACGTTGCTGTCGTTCGGGCTGCTCGCGGCAAGCCGGATCCCGGCGCTGCACGCATTCGGCCTCGCCACGCTGATCGGCATACTGGCGAGCTACCTCAGCGCTCCTTTATCCTTGCCGCCGGAGGACCGTAGGACACCGTGAAACTTCGCCTGTCGTTGCTCGCGCTGCCGTTGCTGCTCGCCGCTTGCGCGACGCTGCCGCCGCCGGGCTGCGTCAAGCTCGGACCGGGCGCAATGTGCCTGCTCGCGCCGGCAGCGCTGCCCGCCATTGACGATACGCACCTCGTCACCGTCACACGCGACGGCAAACAGGACACCTTCATGGGCCGGCTCGCGATCGATGCACACACGCTGCGGCTTGCCGGCGCAAGCCTGTTCGGCACCGGGCTGTTCGACATCAGTTACGACGGCCGCACGATCGACGCGCAGCCGCCGCGGGCGAAGGCGCATGCCGAACTCATGCTCGCGATGCTGGAGATCACGCTCGCCGATCCGGCGGCGCTGCGCAGCCACCTGCACGACTTGACGCTCAAAGTCGGCGAGCGCGATGACAACGAGGTGCGCGATCTCTATACGCACGGTCGTCTCGTCGCGCACATCGAGCGCAGCAAGGAGCCGCTCGCGAAGGCGCGCATCCGCATCGAGATTCCCGCGGCGAAAACGTCGCTCGACATGCTGCCGCTGGACCGGCGCTGATGCGCACTTATCTGCACGCGCTCGGCATCGTCAACGCGCTCGGCAACAACGAAGCCGAAGTACGCGCCGGCCTGTACGCAGGTTCGACCGCCGGCATGCGCGCACGCGACAACCTGGTCGCCGGGCGCAGCGTCATCGTCGGCGAGGTGCGTGGCGAACTGCCGCCCATCCCGCCGGAACTTGCGCAATACGCGTCGCGCAACCTGCAAATTCTGAGCGCGGCCGTCGCGCAGATTCGTCCCGACATCGACGCTGCGATCGACCGCTACGGCGCGGCGCGCATCGGGATCGTGCTCGGCAGCAGCACCTCGGGCGTTGCCGAAGGCCAGGCGGCGCTCGCGACGAAACTACGCGACGGCGCGTTTCCCGCCGATTACGACTACCGCCGTCAGGAACTCGGCACACCCGGCGAATTCCTGCGCCGGCTGCTCGGCACGCGCGGCCCGGCGTGGTGCGTGTCGACCGCCTGCACCGCCGGCGCCAAGGCGTTTTCGTCCGGAAGGCGGCTGCTCGCGAGCGGGCGCTGCGACGCGGTCATC
>DASSOO010000031.1:0-2459 GCA_035700455.1 Gammaproteobacteria bacterium | reverse complement strand
CATCGGCGCCGCCCGAGCCACCGAACGGAAGGAACGACATGCCCAACAAGCCGGTTTCTTCGGCGCCGACCGTGCCGACGTTCAACGCGCGCTTCATCGGGGTGTCCCAACGGCCGAAGTGGATGTTGCCAAAGCCGCCTTTGAATCCAACCGCACTATTACGGGAGCAGAGACCGATTTGATCGTAGCCGCGGATGTCAGCGGACGTTTCGCACTGGAACCATGCCGACATGCCGCCGCCCAGTTTCTCCTCGCCGCGGAAGCCGATGGCGCTGCCGCCCGGGGTGTCAGCGTAGTCGACGTTCGGACGTGAACCGGCGGCGGCGTCGCCTTGACGCGCGAAACCGTACTCATACGTGATCTGACCGTAGACTTGCACCGTGCTAGCCTGTGCCAGAGCCACGGCCGGAGCGCCGAGCGCACCTGCTACCGCAATGGCCATCAGTTTCTTTTGCATATTTGAATCTCCTGTGATGTTTTTCGATTCCGACGCCCCAGGTGCCATCCGGGACGCAACGCTCCCCAAAAACCGGAGGCTGGCGCTAGTATGCCAATCCCATAGCGCGAGGCTCAACAACAATATGAATTTTCAGCGCTAAAACGCCTGTTTTTGTTGCATCGATACAACATCGGAGTACGGCGCCTTGATCCTAAATTTCGGTCGAAATTCGGGGCCGTCACGGCATGGCAGGTTTTTGGGCAAAGCGCGGACAACGCCATGAATTTCAATGTCTTGCGGCAGCTCGCCGGGCGCCTTCAGGGGCAGCAGTAAAGAGCACCACTATAATAAGGAGCATGGCCAAGAGAGGCGCACCCCGCGAATGCCAGCCGTGCACGGCCTGCTGCGATGGCTGGCTGCAGATCCAGGTCAAAGGAACCCCCGTGTACCCGGGCCGCCCGTGCCCACACAGCACCGGATCGGGCTGCAATGATTACGCGAATCGACCCGTCGACCCGTGCGTGCATTTCATCTGCGGATGGCGCATGGATGGCAGTCCGCTGCCGGACTGGATGAAGCCCAACAACGCGAAAGTCGTCGTGCTCTTCAATCAGCATCGGTGGCGCGGATTCCCGGTGGACGTCGCCGTGCCGGTGGGCCGCCGAATTCCGCCGCGCGCATTGCAGTGGCTGCAGCAATTCGCGGAGCGCAACAATCGAATGTTGTTGTACTCCGAACAGATCCTGGAAGACGGCGTCTACACGCGGCAGCAGTCGGTTTCCGCGTACGGGCCGCCGGAGTTTCAGCAGGAGATGGCGCAACTTGCGGCACGCGGAGAAACGCTCGACGGCACGCCGCTCAGCGCCGCTCATCCTTCGACGAGCTCAGGTTGAACGGCGTGTTTGAACCAAACCTCAGATACCGAGTCCGCTCAACTGCTTCTCGGGATAACGGGTGCCCGCGGTAACGTTGAGCGGGAAGGCGCGTTTCAGTTCGTCGATTTCCGCCGCACTCAAGCGAACGTCCAGCGCAGCGCAGTTCTCCTCGAGGTACTTGCGCCGCTTGGTGCCGGGAATCGGAACGATGTCCGGGCCCTGCGCCAGCAGCCACGCGAGCGCAACCTGCGCAGGGGTCGCCTTTTTGGCCGCGGCAAGTCGCTCCAGCGGCTGCAGCAACTGCGCGTTCTTGCCGATATTGTCGGCCGCGAAGCGCGGATGATCGCGGCGCCTGTCTTTCGGAAGCAGCGCGTCGAGGGTCTTCATCGTAGCGGTCAGGAATCCGCGGCCGAGCGGCGCGTACGCCATGAAACCAATCCCGAGTTCCCGGCACGTCGGCAGGATCGCCTGCTCCACATCGCGGCTCCATAACGAATATTCGGTTTCGACCGCCGTGATCGGATGCACCTGGTGCCCGCGGCGGATGGTCTGCGGGCCGGCCTCGGACAGCTGCAAATAGCGCACCTTGCCCTGCTCCACCAGGCGCTTCATCGCGCCCACCGTGTCCTCGATCGGAACGGTCTTGTCGACGCGATGCAGGCCGTAAATATCGATCACGTCGACACCCAGCATCTTGAGGCTCTTCTCGCATGCCTGCGGCACGTAATCCGGATGCCCCCCGGTGAGCGCCGGACCACCGCCGTCGCCACCGCGGCTCGCCAGCGCGAGATTGCCGAACTTGGTGGCGATCAACACCTTGTCGCGCCGGCCCTTGACCGCGCGGCCGACGAGCTGCTCGTTCACACCGTTGCCGTAGGCGTCCGAAGTGACGAGCAGGTTTACGCCCAGATCGATCGCGCGGTGGATGGCCGCAATGGATTCCTCATCGTTCGGCTCGCCATAGCTGATCGACATGCCCATGCAACCGAGTCCCAGTGCCGAGACTTGCGGCCCGTTCTTGCCCAGCTTCCGTGTCTGCATGCGCCTTTCTCCTCTCTCGGTGCCCGCCCGAAGGCGGGCGATTGGATTACCGCGCGTAGGTGATCGTCAGATCTCCGACCCCGTCCACGTGACCTTCCAGCTTG